>CAKJYC010000036.1 GCA_918244965.1 Clostridiales bacterium
CAACCGGTTGTCCTTCATCCGGTAGCCCAAAAGCACGTCCACGGAGGTGTCGAAAAAGTCCGCCATCTCCATGATAAGACCGATATCCGGGATCGAAAGCCCCGCTTCCCACTTGTAGACGGCGCCGGGCGTCACGCCCAGGACCTCGGCAAGCTGCTCCTGCGTCAGCTTCCGCACCTTACGGAACGAACGGATGTTTTCGGCAAGCTTCATGTCCATATCCTTGGCCTCCCCTGCTTGATGTCTGTATTGTACAACAAAAACAGCGCGATGTACACATACCGCTCATACAAATATGATGTTTTTTTCTCTACTGTCGGTATGAATTTTCGACGTACCGGCGCTATCGGAGGGTTTTCAGGTATGCCTTGCGTTCATCGGTGACGCGAAAGCTCTCCACGGCCTTCTGGATCGCCTTTTTATGCACCCATTCGTCCAGCCGCCGCTGCTCGAAGTACGGCACGGCCGCGTCGTACTGCTTGGCAAGCGCCGTCGCAAAGTACCATGCGACCATCATTTTGAGATAGTAATCCTCGCTGGTTTTGGACGCGGCCAGATCGAGGTATTCCGGCTTAAAATCATCGTCCAGGTATTCGTTCATCAGCATGCGGAGGCCGAACCGCGCCGTATACACGTGCTCCGACGCGATCCATTGTTTGACATACGGCAGCAGCCTGTCGCGGTTCTTCCGGAACGCTTTCGGCGTCGCCTGATCGGAGACCGGCCAGCAGTCGACGTACGGCAGGAACGCCTCGACCGCGCGCACGCACGCGTCGAAGTCCCCGATCCCGGCCAGCACGAAGAAGTGGATCAGGTTTTCCTCATAGTATTTGTGCGGCAGATCGTTGAGAAACGCGTCCCGGACCGCACACGCGGAAACCTCTTTGGCGATTTTCCGCAGCTCCGGCGTTTGCACACCGAGGATCGTCTCCGGCGGGATGTTCGGGACCAGCTTCGCTTGAAAGTCCCGGTACCCATCGTCCTTTACTGCGATCAGTCTGTCATACAGCGTCATACGTCCTCCCCTCGCCACATCCAGTACACAAAGCCGTCTGATACGGTCAGCCCCATCTTGCGCTGCAGCGCAAGCGACGCCGTGTTGTCCGCAAAGATCTGCGCAAACGGCAGACGGCCGCGTTCAAGCTGATGATCGATCAGCGCCGCGTAGAGCGCTTCGCCGAAGCCCCTGCGGCGATACGGTTCAAACACGTGCAGCATGCCCATCGAGCCCTCGTCGTGTACGCCGATGTAGCCGATCATCTCGCCGTCAAGGTAGCCGCCGAGAAAGTCCGGTCCGTCGAACGCTGCGCGGAGCTCTTCATCGGTGCCGAGCGAATAGCTGTCGCACACCTTCTGAAAATCGGCCTTGTCCGGACGGCGGACGGTCAGCGCCGTGCGCACCGGCAGCGGCGCGCCGAGATACACGGCCTGTCTGCACGGACTGCAGCCGGTAAAGCCGCAGGCTTCGGCGGTTTCCCGCAGCCCGTCGCAGCCGCGCAGCACGATCGCGTCCTTTTGCGGGATCCGCTGCAGGATCTCCCTCGCCTCCTCCGGATCGAACGCCGCGATCGCATGGAGCCAGCCGCGGCCCCATTGCAGCCACTGCGCCGTCGGGCTGTCATATGCGACCGTCCACGCGCCGGATCTCCGGTATGCTTCCATGTCCGCGTACAGCGCGGGATCGTTTTTGAAAAGCGCTTCAACGTTCATCGTCCGCTCCGTTGCCGGTCTTCCTTCTCCGCCTGCTCAAGCGCCTTTTTGTACGGCCGCAGCATACCCTCGGTCATCTTGCCGGACAGTTTCTTCTGCAGCTTTTTATTGCGCATCATGGCCCCGACCAGATACATGCCGAGGATGCGGCCCTTGCGCTTCTGCGGGAAGTCATAGAAGCCGTGCTTTTTGTAGAAGCGGTGATCTTCTTTCATCAGCCCTCGCATCTGATAGATCAGGTCGCGGAACACCTTCATGCCGCCGACGCCCCAGAACGTTTTCGGCGGCTGATACTGATTGTCGACCGCATAGCGCAGCGTATCCGCAAGCGCTTCGATCGCCGCGTCCGGATCGGTCTCGTCTGTCGCGACGCCCGCAAGGAAGTTTCCCCCGACCTCGGCGCGCGCCTCGATGACCGTCTGCAGGTTGATCTCCTGCGACAGCGGCCCGCTGACAAGGTAGCCGACCGGCTTGCCCATCGTGACCGTGCGGTGACCGTTGCAGAACTGCCGGTCGTCGTACAGCTTCATCCGGTACCCCATCGAGTGGCCCTTGATCGCAAACGCGTAAACGATCGCGTCCGCGGTCTGGATCTTCTCACGCAAAAACGTATCGAAGCCGTCCTTGTACACGCACGTGCCGTCGGCGGCGCAATGGAAGCAGCCGAGACAGCCGCCCGCAAACGGGAACTCGCGCAGGTTGACAAGCGAGGTCTCAAACGGCGCAATACGCAAAAACGCGGCGACCATCGCTCGGATCGGGCTGTCGGCCTCCGGATCGAAGTCCGCGACGACGGCGACGTGTCCGGGCTTCTGCATCGACGGACGCGCCTCGCCGGAAAGCGGAACGGGCGTAAACGGCTGCTGCGCGCCGTATGATCTCGGCTCTGCAAGGCCGTTCTCCTTTCTCCACAGGATGAAGCGGAAGAAGTCCTCCGCGTCCTTCCGCCCCTGCGGCTTTAAGAGGTCCTCCATGTCTGCGGACAGTCCGCCGAGATAGCCGAGTCCGAGATCGTCGCAGTTGTCGCGGATGAAGCGGTGCGCCGTGATGTCGTAGAAGTGCAGCGAGGTTGTGATCTGCGCGGCGCATTTGCCCGCAAGGTCGACGCCGTGCTCCTTGATCAGCTCGATGAACCGGTGCAGCTGCGATGGGACCAGGAAGGTATAGACCGGATAGCAGAACAGGATGAGATCCGCCCGCTTCAGCGCGTCCTCCGCCGTTTGAAAGTCCTTTTCGAGCACCCGGATCCGCTGCCCGACGTGCAGGACCTCGAAGGTTTCCTCCGGAAACCGCTTCTCAAGATAGCGCACCGTCTGCAGGGTGATGCTGTTCTCTCCCTTCGGTGAACCGTTCAAAACCAGGATCTGCATGCTCCGTCCTCCTCCCCGCGCGCATCTTCGGCATGTTCGTCGCGCGGTTTTTCTGTGTTTCCATCATATAATACCGCGTGCATTCCGTCAATCACCTTTCGGCGCATCTTGCGTTTTTCGGCGGAAAATGGTACAATTCCGGTATCCGACAGGATGGAGGGAAGACCAATGGACGAACGCAAACGCAACAGACGGAATCTGATCATGTTCCCCCTCGGCACCGTGGGCAGAGACATGGTCTATTCCCTTGTCACCAACTTTCTTTTTACCTTTGTTTTGTTCACCCGCGAGCTCACCGCGGCCCAGCTGACCGCCATCACGGCGATCATGGTCGGCGCGCGCGTGTTTGACGCGCTGAACGACCCGATCATGGGCAACATCATCGAGCGCACACGCGGCCGATTCGGCAAGTTCAAGCCGTGGATTTTAGCGGGCATGATCTCCACCGCGCTCGTCATCTACGCCGCGTTCAACGTCAAGCTGCAGGGCTGGAGCTTCGTCTGGTTCTTCGGCGTGATCTATTTCCTGTACAGCATCACCTATACGATGGGCGATATCTCCTACTGGGGCATGATCCCGTCGTTGAGCTCCGACGGCGACACGCGCAATAAATTCACCGCGCGCACCACGCTGTTTGCAGGCATCGGCGGGACCGCCGTGACCATCCTCGTCCCGATGCTGACCGCAGGCAGCGGCGCCATCGGCGGCAGCGCCACCGTCGCGTACGGCTGGATCGCGCTTGCGATCGCGATCCTTTGCCCCGCGTTCCTGCTGTTTGTGCTCTTCGGCGTGAAGGAGGACCGCTCGTACAACAACACGCCCGTGCCGCCCGTCAGCTTCAAAAAGATCTGGCGCACCGTCACCGGCAACAAGCAGCTTCTGTGGATCGCGCTGATCTTCCTGATCCATGAGATCAGCAACGGCATCCTGATCTCCGGCATCGGCTCGACCTATATCTATTTCGAGTTCGGCTACCGCGGCGGTCTGTACTCGCTGTTTACGACCATCGGCATGTCGGTCACGGCGCTTCTGATGATCTTCTACCCCATGATCTCCCGCAAGGTCCCGCGCAAGAAGTTCATGAAGCTGCTGCTGATCGTCTCGACGGTCGGCTACGCGGTCATGCTGTTCTCCGGTCTCGTGCTCCGGTCCGGCGCCGCGAAGCTGATCGGCATGGACCTCAAGTTCCTGGTTCTGACGCTCGGCTATCTTCTGGCGAACTTCGGCCAGTACGGCTTCTATCTGATCCTGATGATCTCCGTCATCAATACCGTCGAATACAACGAATACCTACACGGCGTCCGCGACGAGGGCATCATCTCCTCAATGCGTCCGTTTTTGACCAAGCTGGCGTCCGCGCTGGCCATTCTGATCACATCGGTCACCTACATGCTCTCCGGCGCGACCGGCTTCACAAACGCGATCTCCAAGCTGGAGAACGCGGCGGCATTGAGTCCGGACAATCCGGCCTTCATCACCGAGGAGGTCAAGCTCGCCGAGATCGACAAGGTGCTCGAAGGCGTCACCCACGGCCAGTCGATCACGCTGCTGCTCGTGATGATCGTGCTGCCGCTTGCGCTGATGGCGCTGAGCTATATTCTCTATCTGCGGCACTACAAGCTGGATGAACCGGAATACGACCGCATCTGCGCCGAGCTCAAGGCGCGCAGGGAAGGTGCCGCCGAATGAGCATCCTTCGCTGCATTCTGCGCTTTGCCGCACCGCTTCCGAAGATCGAGCGGTTTGAACGGTATCTGTTCATCGGCCCGCACCCCGACGACATCGAGATCGGCGCGGGCGCGACCGCCGCAAAGCTCGTAAAAGCGGGCAAGCACGTCAGTTTTCTGATCTGCACCGACGGCCGCTACGGACTGGAGACCGCACCCGAAGGCACGACGCCGGACGCGCTTGCCGCGATCCGCAAAGAGGAGGCGATCGCCTCCGCAAAAAAGCTCGGCGTTACCGATGTGCACTTTCTGGACCTTTCCGACGGCGGGCTCTATGAACGAGAGGACCTTCTTTCGGGGATCGCCCGCGTCATCGGCGAAACGCAGCCCGATCTCGTCTTTGCGCCTGATCCGGACGTCACGAGCGAGTGCCACGCGGATCACCGCGACGTCGGCGAAGCCGCGCGGCGGATGGCGAACTTTGCCCCGCACGGTGCGCTTGTCGCGCAGTACGGCGCAGCGCCTGCGAACGTGCAGGCCGTCGCATTCTACATGACCGCACGTCCGACCCGCTACGTGCAGACGCGCGGGCTCCTGCCCCTGCAACGCAGCGCGATCCTCTGCCACGCATCGCAGTTTACCGAGGATTCGGACGGGTTCAAGAGCGTCATGACCTACCTGAGACTGCGCGCCGCAGTCTTCGGTCTGCGCCGCCTTTGCGGACGGGCCGAAGGCTTCCGCGTGCTCGGAAAGACGCAGATGCACTGCCTGCCCGAAAGCGGACGGTGACGCGTATGAAGCACGTGATGCGCTACGGGACGCTCGGTCCCGCCTGCCGTGAACAGCATATTCTGGAGCAGATGCTTCGTGAAGGCATGGACGGCGTCCGGCTGAATCTGTCGCACGCGACGCTCTCTGCGTCCGCGCCGCTGATCGACGCCTATCATGCCGCGGCGAACGCCTGCGGCAAGACGCCGCTGCTTCTCATCGACCTGCAGGGACCGGAGCTTCGCATCGGTCCCCTTTCCTGTCCCCTGACCCTGCATACGGGCGAACGGATCGCCCCGGACACGATCCCGTTTCCGGACGCGGTGCTGTGCGTGCTGACAGACGGACAAACTGTCCTGCTCGACGACGGCAAGCTGGAGCTGCGATCGGACGGCGACGGGCTTCTTGTTCTGCGCGGCGGCATGCTCGAAAGCCGCAAAAGCGTTGCGCTGCCCGGCCGTTCGATCCAAACGCCCGCTCTGACGGACGCGGACAAAACGCATCTTTCGCAGGCGAAGGCATACGGCGTCACGGGCGTGATGCAGCCGTTTGTGCGAAGCCGTGACGATCTTCTTGCGGTCCGCGCCGCGCTGAACGACGCGGGCTGTGCCGACGTCCGCCTGTTCGCCAAGATCGAAAACACGGCGGGGATCGAAGCGCTGCCTTCGCTGCTTCCGTACTGCGACGAGGTCGTGATCGCGCGCGGCGATCTCGGCAATGCCGTGCCGCTCTGTGAGCTTCCCGCGGTGCAGAAGCGGATCGCCGCAGCCTGCCGGAAGGCCGGCCGCGATTTCACGGTGGTGACACAGCTGCTCGACTCCATGACGCACCGACCGGTACCGACGCGCGCGGAGGTATCGGACGTGTTCAACGCCGTGCTGGACGGCGCGTCTTCCGTGATGCTGACCGGCGAGACCGCGGCGGGCGACTACCCCGCCCTCGCGATCCGGTACCTCGATCGGACGGTGCGTGCAGCCGAAGCGTATCTGTCCGCGCTGCAGTGCGATCCGTGCAAGAATCCCTGAATTCTTACCGATATATGCTTTACAAAGGTATCCGTATACGATAAAATAATAATCAGGAGGATGCCGCAGTGAAAACAGTCGCAGGACCTTCTCTGCGCGGCCGCCTGTTCTGTTAGACTTGAAACTCATGAAAGGAGATTCAATAGATGGAAATTAAGAAGCCGGCCATCGCCGGTACGGTGGAATCCAGCGACGCGCTCGTTTCGGTCGAGCCCGGAGACGGCAGAATCGAGCTGACGCTGACCTCAAGTGTAATGAACCAGTACGGACGCCAGATCAAGGAGACCGTGCTGGAGACGCTCAAGCGGCTCGGCGTCGACAGCGTGAAGATCAACGTCGTCGACAAAGGCGCGCTGGACTGCACGCTGAAAGCGCGCGTGGAATGCGCGGTCTTCAGAAGCTGTGATGCGTCTGAAAAGAACATTCCGTGGGGAGGCGTTATCCAATGATTCCGAGACCGAAGCCCGAACGGTTCCGTCTGCGCCGGACCATGATGTTCATGAATGCGCAAAAGCCCGGTCTCATCAAGGACGCGTACATCTACGGCTGCGACAGCATCATGCTCGACCTTGAGGACGCGGTCGCCGAGAATCAGAAGGACGCGGCGCGCTTCTCGCTGTACCATGCGCTGAAGACGATCGACTACGGCGACACCGAGGTCATCGTGCGCATCAACGGACTCGACACCCCGCACTGGCAGGAGGATATCCGCGTGTGCGTCGCGGGCGGCGCGGACGGCATCCGCATCGCCAAGTGCGAGAGCGCGCAGGACGTCAAAACCGTCGAAGCGGCGACTGAGGCGGCCGAGCGCGAGTTCGGCGTCGAGGTCGGCAGAACGCTGCTGATGGCGGCGCTCGAAAGCCCGAAGGGCATCCTGAACGCGTACGAGATCTGCGCGGCGTCGGACCGCATGTTCGGCGTGGCGATCTCCGGCGGCGACTTCCGCAAGTGCATGCAGACCAAGCCCACCGCCGACGGCATCGACATGGTCGTTGCGCGCGGTCAGATGCTGATCGCGGCGCGCGCGGCGGGCGTGCAGTGCTTCGACACGGTTTTCACCAATCTGGACGACATGGCGGGCTACGAAGCCGAGGTGCGCCAGAACAAGGCGATGGGCTTCGACGGCAAGAGCCTCATCAACCCGAAGCAGATCCGCCTCGTGCATGAGATCTTCGCACCGACCGAAAAGGAGATCCTGCAGGCCGAAAAGATCCTGCGGGCGTACCGTGAACAGAGCGCGGCGGGCGTCGGCGTGTTCACCGTCGACGGCAAGATGATCGACATCGCATTCATTCCCGGTGCGGAGCGGACTCTGAAGCTCGCCCGTGCCTGCGGCTTATACGAGGGGGATTTGGTATGAAAAACGCAGTCGGCAGAGAGATTCCCGATTTCCTGCTGGTCAACGGCAAGGAAGTCTATCAGGGCAAGAACTACATGGACGGCAAGTACATTCAGAAGGCTTCGCCCCGTACGCGCCGGTATGAAAAGCCGCAGGAGAGCAAGATCGTCGCAACGCTCGCGGACGCGCTCCGTCATTGCGGCGCAAGGAGCGGCATGACGTTCTCCTTCCACCACCATCTGCGTGACGGAGACTTCGTCGTGAACATGGTCATGAAGGCCGCGATCGAAGAGCTCGGTCTCGACAACCTCACCATCGCGGCGACGAGCCTCGGCGCGGCGCACGATCCGGTTGCGGAATACATCACCGAGG
>CAKJYC010000037.1 GCA_918244965.1 Clostridiales bacterium
CAAGGGTCAGTCCGGCAACGCTGAAAAAGAACCTGGCGTTGATCAACGCCAGGCCCAAGAAAGTTCTCGGCTTCAATAAACCGGTTGATTTGTTTGATCTTTCTATCTCTCAGTGTTGCACTTAGTTTGACAATTCATCTGGAACAAATACAAAAGGAGGGGCAGAATGATGCCGGAATGGCTGAATGACGCGGTGTTCTATGAGATCTATCCGCAATCCTTTTATGATACGAACGGAGACGGGATCGGCGATCTCAGAGGGATCGTCGAAAAGCTCGACTATGTGAAGAACCTGGGCTGCAACGCGCTGTGGATCAATCCGTGCTTCGACTCGCCGTTCAAGGACGCTGGCTATGACGTGCGCGATTACTGCCGCGTCGCGCCGCGCTACGGCACGAACGAGGATCTGTACCGTCTGTTTTCCGAGGCGCACAGGCGCGGGATCCACGTGCTTTTGGACCTTGTGCCGGGCCATACATCGGAGGAGCATCCCTGGTTTATCGAGAGCGCCAAGGCCGAGCCGAACGCGCTGTCCGGGCGCTACATCTGGACCGATTTCTGGATCTGCGGCGTGCCGAACCATCCGTACATCGGCGGCGAAACGCCGCGCAACGGCACGTATATGCTGAACTTCTTCAAGTGTCAGCCCGCGCTGAACTACGGCTGGCGCAAGGTTACGGAGCGCTGGCAGTGCGGCGTCGACCATCCGGACGCGCTGGCGACGCGAAAGGCGCTTATGGAGATCATGCGCTTCTGGCTCGATCGCGGCTGCGACGGCTTCCGCGTGGACATGGCGGATTCGCTTGTCAAGGAGGACGACGAGAACAAGTCCTGCACGGCGGCGATCTGGCGCGAGGTCCGCGAGATGCTGGACCGCGACTATCCCGAAGCGGCGATCGTGTCCGAATGGAGCAATCCGAAGCTGGCGCTGAACGCCGGATTCCACGCCGATTTCTACCTCGACCACTGGCACAACGGCTATCACAGCCTGCTTCGGCAGACCGACGACGGTATGGACCGCAGCTATTTCAAAAAGGACGCCGACAGCGACATCATGCGCTTCCTTGACGATTATCTGCCGAAATATGAGGCGACCAGGGACGTCGGCGCGATCAGCTTCATCACCTGCAACCACGACACGCCGCGCCTTGCGCCGAGGCTCAGTGCGCGCGAGCTGCAGCTTGCTTACGCGACGCTGTTCACGCTGCCCGGCGTACCGTTTCTCTATTACGGCGACGAGATCGGCATGCGCTACATGGCCGACCTTCCGACCAAGGAGGGCGGCTACACGCGCACCGGCAGCCGCACGCCGATGCAGTGGGACAAAAGCGCCAATATGGGCTTTTCCGAAGCGGACCCGGAAAAGCTGTACCTGCCGGTCGATCCCGATCCGGACGCGCCGTGCGTGCAGGAGGCCGAGGGAAGGGATGGACTGTATGAAACCGTGCGCGCCGTGCTGGCGATACGGCATCGGGAGCCGGACCTTCGGACAAACGGATCGTTTTCCGTGCTGTACGCAAGGCCGAAGGATCCGCTGTTCGTCTATCGCCGCGGGGACCGCATTGCGGCGGTCAATCCGTCCGGAAAGGCATGCAGCGCAGAAGTGAAAGGGCTGAACGGCAAAACGCCGCTGTTCACCGTCGGCGAAGCGGCCGCTGCGGGCGATCGGCTGACGCTTGCGCCGCAGTCGTTTGTGCTGCTGTAAGAATACGGAACGATTGCGCATTTACAGACCGCCGAAGGTTTGCTATACTGAACAAAACGACCGGGAGGAATCGCCATGTACGAACGAACGATGTTTTATGACAAGGTCAGGGAGCGTCTGATCCGCTATGCGCGGGTCGATACACAGTCCGACCCGAACAGCCGCGAGACGCCGACGACGGAGAAGCAGTTTGACCTTGCGCGAATGCTGCGCGACGAGCTTATCACGATCGGCGCGAGCGACGTATGGCTCGACGAGCGGGCCTGCGTGGTCTACGCCAAGCTGCCCTCGACGATGCCGGACGGCGGCGGCAGACCCGTCGGTTTCGTGACGCACATGGACACGTCGCCCGACGCGCCGAGCACGAACATCCGCCCGTGGGTGCTGGAGAACTATGACGGCGGGGACATTCTGCTGAACGCCGAACGGGGCATCGTCATGTCGCCGAAGGACTTTCCGAACCTATTGAACTACATCGGGCAGGACCTGATCCTCACCGACGGCACGACGCTGCTTGGCGGCGACGACAAGGCCGCGATCGCGTCTGTGATGACGCTTGCCGAGCATTATCTGCGCCATCCGGAGCTTTTGCACGGGCCGATCTCCCTTGCGTTCACGCCGGATGAAGAGGTCGGCGGGCTTGCGAAGGACCTCGACTTTGCGCGCTTCGGCGCGAAGGTCGCATACACGCTCGACGGCGACTGGCTGGGCTACTACGAGGACGAGACGTTCAATGCCTCCGAGGCACGTCTTGCGATCGCGGGCCGCAGCGTGCATCCCGGTACGGCGAAGGGCATCATGATCAACGCCGCCGACGTCGCGGGCGAGTTCCTTTCGATGCTGCCGCGCTTTGAGCGCCCGCAGTACACCGAGGGCCGCGAGGGCTTCTATCACGTCCTGTCGGTCAACGCCAACTGCGAGCATGCGGAGGTCGTTCTGATCGTGCGCGATCACGACAGCCTGCGCTTTGCACAGCGCGAGGATTACCTCCGAAAGTGCGCCGACGCGCTGCGCGCCGAGTACGGTGCAGAGCGGATCACGCTTTCGATCGAGCAGACCTACCGCAGCATGAAGGAGGCCGTCGATCAACACCCGTACCTGATCGAAAACCTTGTTGCCGCCATCAAGGCCGCCGGCGTCGAACCGAAATGCGTGGCGTTCCGCGGCGGCACGGACGGCTCGGCGCTCTCTAATCGCGGTCTGCCGTGCCCGAATCTGTCGGCGGGCTACGAGAACGCGCACGGGCGGTTCGAGTATGTGCCGATCCGTTCGATGGAGAAGAACGTCGAAATACTCTTGCACCTGTGCGGACTGTTCGGCCGCATGCAAAACGATTGAGGAGGAACAAACATGGAAGAAAACGAACGCAAGCCGGTCTTTACCAACGTCTATACGACCGGCGCCGAAACCGACAAGCAGCTCTACCGCAGCATTTCCCTGCTTCGGCGCGCGGTGATCTTTGTGATCTGCCTCGGCTTCATCGGCTTGTTCACCTATCTGCTGATCGACATGATCCGCGTATCGAAGCTCACCGGAGAGCCGGTCACGGGCGGAATGTGGTTCTGGCTGTGCATCGTGGGCTTGGCGCTGTATCTGGTCATCTTTGTGCGCGAGCTGTTCGGCACGCGGCTGTTTGTGAAGCGGCAGGCAAAGCGGCTCAAGGAAACCTACGGCAAGGACAGCATCACGGTCGACGCCGCGTTCTATGACGACGAGATCGCTTTCCACAATCTGGCGTCCGACGCCAATCTGCGGCTGCCCTATACCGCGCTGAAAACGCTGTCCGAAACGAAGGATCTGTTCCTGATGCGGACGCAGCAGCGGCAGGTCATCGCGCTCGGCAAGCATACCTTTACCGGCACCGACGCGGCGGGCTTCCGCGCGTTCATGGACGGAAAATGCCCGAACGCCCGGCGGAAATGGAGTAAGAACGCATGAAAACGGTCTATCTTGCAGGCGGATGCTTCTGGGGCATGCAGCGTTTTCTGGACCAGTTCGAGGGTGTCCGGGAAACCGAGGTTGGCTACGCAAACGGACCGGACTGCGCGCCGAGCTATCGCGAGGTGTGCGACAACTCCGGCCACGCGGAGACGGTGCGCGTCGCGTATGACGAGACCGTGCTGCCGTTATCCGAGCTGTTGGGCTTCTATTTTCAGGTGATCGACCCCGTAAGCGTCAATCGGCAGGGCATGGACGCGGGGATCCAGTACCGCACAGGCGTCTATTATACCGACGCGGATCAGCTCCCGGAAATCGAAGCGGTGTACCGGGAGGTCGAGGCGAAGGAGGGCAAGCCGCTCGCGGTCGAGGTCGGGCCGATCAAAAACTTTTTCTCGGCGGAGGCGTATCACCAGAAGTATCTCGAAAAGAATCCGGGCGGCTATTGCCATATACCGACGCATTTTTTCCATCTTGCGGATAAGCGGGGTGAGCAGCATGTTTGATACCGTCGGTGTGATCGGGACCGGCGCCATGGGCAGCGCCGTCGCGCGGTTGATGCACGACGCGAAGCCGGGCGCGAAGCTGCTGCTGTCAAACCGCACGCAGGAAAAGGCCGAGCGGCTTGCGGACACGCTTTGCGCGTGCGTTTCGACCAACGAGGAGATCGCGAACACGTGCGGGCTGATCGTTCTTGCGGTCAAGCCGCAGATGATGCCGGGCGTGCTTTCCGCGCTGCAGCCGGCGTTCGCCGCGCGAACGGATCGCTTCGTGCTGGTCACGATGGCGGCGGGGCTGACCTGCGCCGCGATCCGGGCGCTTGCGGGCGGCAGCTATCCGGTGATCCGCATCATGCCGAACACGCCGATCGCGGTCGGCGCGGGCATCGTCAGCTATTGCGGCGAAGGCGTATCGGACGCCGAGTTACACGCCTTTACGGCGCTCTTGAAAGGAGCGGGCACGCTCGATCCGCTGCCGGAGAGCATGATCGACGCGGCGAGCGCGCTCGCGGGATGCGGTCCGGCGTTTGTCGATCTGTTTCTCGAAGCGCTGGCCGACGGTGCGGTTGCCTGCGGGATGCCGCGGGACAAGGCGCTTCTGTACGCGGCGCAGACGGTCGAGGGCGCGGCAAAGACGGCAAGGCTGACCGGGGAGCATCCGGGACGGCTGAAGGACGTCGTCTGTTCGCCTGCGGGCAGCACGATCCAGGGCGTGCGCGCGCTTGAACGCGGCGGCTTCCGAAGCGCGGCGATGGAGGCCGTGATCGCGGCGTACGAAAGGAATCTTGCGCTGAAAGAGGGCAAATAAGCGTAAAAAAACGTCCGGAGCTTCCGCTTCCGGACGTTCGTTATTTGGGATTAATCTTTGTCCTTGAATTTGGACGGCGTGAGCGTCGAAAGGTCCGGCGCGACGCCTTTTTCGTCGAATTCGCCGAATACGAGCATGTCTACGATCGGACGGCCGTCAATCGCCTTGCCGTTTTCAAACCGCGGCGTGGGCTGATTGATGATCTCGCCCATGAACACCATGACGGCGCTCGTGCCGCCGTCGAGGTTGAACGCCTCCTTGACGCCGAGCGACTTCATCAGCGCGATCATCATTTGCGCGTTCATGCCCCTTGCGTCGTCGCCGCGATTGTCGCAGGTCACGATCACATAGTGTCCCGGCTCATAATAGCCGAGGATATTGCGCGCCTTGTAACCAAGGGTGCCGTAAGAGGTTGCGCCGGGGCCCTCCTCGCCGTCGCGGATGATGATCGGTCCGAACTGCCATCCGTACAGCGCGCCGTTCTGAATCTCTTTTTTGAGGTTAAAGGTTTCCTTGCTCAAAAAGAACGTCTTCAGGGAGCCGTCCTGATAGATCAGGCCGACGGAGCCGGAATTCCAGCCCTTGTTTGCACGGAGCGAGTGCAGCACGGTTCCGTTCTGCAGAACGAGACCCTGGTTATAGCTGCCGTTGATTGCAAGGATGGCGTTGCACTGTCTGGCAAGCGCATCACCCTCCTGCGCGCCGCTGCCGTATTCCCCGTTGGCGAAGGCTGTCCGGAGCGATTGGATGTTGCGAACCCAGATGTCTGCGACATAATAGGTTTCCGCAAGCTGCCGGTTCTGCTTATCGTCGGGCAGGTTTTCCTGATGCACGGTGATCGCGATCTTAAGCTCATCGCTCTGATAGCTGTAATCGGCGTCAACGCCGGTGTCATAGTCCGGGAAATTGGGGCAGATGTCGCCATCCTTCGGCGCGCGCGTCGGTGCGGGCATCGGTTCTTCGGTCGGCTCCGGCGTGAGTTCGTCGGTGGGTTCGGGCGTCGGCTCGTCGGTCGGCGCGGGCGTCTGGACGATCTGGACGACGTCGGACTCCTCCGTCGGCACGGGCGTTTCCGCCGCAGCGACCGGCGCCGGGGTCGGGTCCGCCGCGACGGCGGTCTGGCCGCAGGCCAGAAGCAGCAGCGCCGCAAGCATCAAAACCAGCATTTTTTTCATAAACAGACCTCCGGTCAAAGGATATTACATACATAGATATAAACATTATACGCTGTACCGGCAACAGTCGCAAGTAGCCGATGATCAAACGTTTTGTAAACAATCATCGGATGATTCGTTAAGGTTTTGACAATGTCCTTGTAATTCGGCACGATCCGTCATAAACTGAAAAAGGACACAAAAAAGGGAGGTATCAAATATGAGTCCTGTTGTAACCGTTATTATCCTCGTTCTGGCGCTTGCGGCGACGATCGCACTGGCCATCCTGTTCCTGCGCAAAAAGTCGGAAGCTGTGAAGAACAGCAAGTTCCTCAACTGGGTGCACGACACCGTGAACTTCAGATCCCTGCTGATCGACAAGATCCTGAAGGTTCTCTACATCTTCGAGACCTGCGTCTGCATCATCGGCGGTCTGATCATGTTCTTCTACGGCTTTGCGTACATTCGCTACACCGCATCCATCACGCTGGGCGGTCTTGGCCTGCTGATCCTTGGGCCGTTCGTCGTTCGTATCCTGTTTGAGATGATCATGATGTTCATCACGCTCGTGCAGAACAGCAGCGACATTAACAAGAAGATGGATCAGCTCATCAACAAGTAAGACCCTGCATACAAAAAACCGCCTTCGGGCGGTTTTTTTGTGTTTGATGGCTGTTTCAGGCAAGCCTTTCCGAAAAGCTCCGGAAGATCGCGAGGATCAGCGCGTCGGTGTCGTTGGTCAGCCCCTGCTTCAGGTCGGCGTTGATCTTTGCAAACGACGCGACCGCCGCGCGCAGCTTCGGAAGCGGGAACTTCTGCGCGTTTTTCAGCGCGATCTCCGCCGCCTTCGGATTGCCGCCCATCGCCCTGAGGATCTCCGGGCGCGGCCGCTTCGCTTCGAGCAGCTCCTTTCCGATCAGCATCAGCTTCAGGCGTCCCTCTATGAATGCCGCGACCTTGAGCGGGTTTTCCTGCCCGTCGTTCAGCGCTTCGGTCAGCATACGCAAGGCCGTCTTTTTGTTGCCGGCAAGCAGCGCGTTCAGCATCGGGAAGATCTCGTATTCGACCGACGGCGTGACGATGAAGCGCAACACGTCAGCGGTGATCCTGCCGCCGGCGCCGACGTAATCGCACAGCTTCGACACTTCGTTTTCGAGCCGGTACGCGTCCGTGCCGACCATGTCGATCAGCTTGTACGCTTCCGGCCGGTCGAGCCGCACGCCGCGCTTTGCGCACAGCATGGTCACCATGTTCTGCGCGCGGTCCTCGGACAACGGATCGAACGACACAAGGCGGTCCTTTGCCGTAAAGAGCTTCGAGAAATGCGTCTCCCTGCCCTTGCCGCGCCGCACGAACAGAATGATCGCGTCGGCCGACGCAAAGAGCGCGTCGAGCGCATGCCGCTTTTCGAGCGCGTCAAAAAGCGCCGCGTCATCGAACTCGGTAAAGACGGTGACGCACAGCATGTCGAACACGGGCACGGCATGCGCGGCGTCAAGCACGGCGGAAACATCCGGCGCCTTCAGACGCTTCAGGTTCAGATCGAGAAAGCCGGGATCCAGCAGCGCCGTGATTCGGTCGATCGCCTGCTGTTTGGTCAGCTCCTCGGCGCCCTCTAAAAGATACGCGCCTGCCAGCGTCCTTGTATTGGTTCGTTTGAAAAGCTCGTTTTCGGTCATGCCTGTATTGTATCACAAGACGGGCCGGATTACAATCCGAACCTACGCAAAGCCGTTTGAAAAACTGCGCAAAAACCCTGAAAAAAACCTTGCATTCCGGAAAGAGTTGTGATATAGTACGAAGGCTAACGGTCCTTCTTGCCTTCAAAAGAAGGCCACAAGTCCACAAGGAGGTGAAAAACATGAATCAGTACGAAGTTTTGTACGTGATCACGCCCGAACTTGATGAAGAAGCGGATAAGGTCGTCATGGATAAGTTTGCCGACATTATCACCGCAAACGGCGGCGAGATCGAGAAGACCGATGTGTGGGGCAAGCGTCGCCTCGCGTATCCGATCGACTACAAGACCGAGGGCTTCTATGTTCTGGTCGTCTTCAGCGCGAATCCGGAACTGCCCCGTGAGCTGGAGCGCAACATGCGCAACGATGAACGGCTCATGCGCTACATGGTCACTCGCAAGGAAGCATAAGACCCAAAGTAACAGCACGAAAGAACGGAGGAAAACGAAAGCATGAACAAGATTACTTTGATCGGCAACCTGACCCACGACCCCGAAGTGCGCAGCACGCCCAGCGGCGTGACCGTCTGCACCTTCACGATCGCCGTCAACCGGCGCTTCGCAAACCAGAGCGGAGAAAAGCAAACCGACTTTTTCCGCATCAACGCCTGGCGGCAGCTGGGCGACACCTGCGCGCGGTACCTGTCAAAGGGCCGCAAGGTCGCCGTTATCGGCGAGCTGCAGGCGCGTACCTACGAAGCGAAGGACGGCACAACCCGTATGTCGCTTGACGTTTCGGCAGACGAGGTCGAGTTCCTGACGCCCAAGAATGCAGACGATTCCGGCAGCGGCTATTCCGCGCCGAACAGCGGGTATTCCGCACCGCGTCCGCAGGCTCCCGCACAGGATCTCGCCGGATTCACCGACATCAATTCCGACGATTTACCGTTTTAATTCATCATTATCAGGAGGCATCACATGGAAGATCGTAAACTGCGTCCCCGTCGTCCGAGAAGCAGACGCAAAGTTTGCCGTTTCTGCGTTGAGAAGGCCACATCCATTGATTATAAGGACATCAAAAAGCTGCAGGGCTTCATTTCCGAAAGCGGAAAGATCATGCCCCGCCGCATGTCCGGCGTGTGCGCCGAGCATCAGCGCGATCTCGCGATCGCGATCAAGCGCGCGCGGATCATGGCTCTGCTGCCCTACTGCGCAGAGTAAGTAACCAAACAGTCACACTACGACCGCTTAGCACGGGGCCCGAAAGGGCCTCGTTTTTTGCAGGAAGGACGCTTCGTTTTCTCCGGGCAAAAACGGCGCCGCCGTTCAGCATACAAATCCGAGGAACAAGCATCACATCAATCCGTCAAATCCGGCGACATGCGCGGCGGATTTGACTCCCTGCAGGACCGCCCTCGGTCATGCAAAGCATGATAGGCGGTCCTGAAAAAACCAACCCGTTGAAAACGATGTTTTCAACGGGTTGAATGCTTTAGCCGGTAAACGGATCACCCTGGTGCGGCATCGAGGTCGCCGGCGGTTCGGTATCGATCGGCTCGTCGGAGGGCGTTTCGGACGGCTGCGAGACAGGCTCGTTCGACGCGGTGCCGGCGGTCTGGGACGGCGCGGGCGTGCTTGCGGGCGCGCCGGGCTCATACGGCGAGATGCTGACGCCGCCCTTGCTGTACAGATAGATCGTCGCCGTTTTTTTGCCGGTACGGATGAAGCCGGCCGCCTCGTCCATGATTTCCGTCCAGTGCTTCTGCAGCAGCATCAGCTTGGTTTCGAGGTTCGACGTGTCGCCGACCTCGATCGTGTACGGACAGCCTTCGATATACATGCGGATCTGCATCAGCTCTGTCATGTCGATCCGGTTGATCTTCGGCGTGCGTTCCAAAAGTCCCAACTCCTTGAGTTTGGACAGCAGGCGGATCAGCGCGGCAACCTGAATGTCGCTCTGATCGCCGAGCCGCGTGCCGTTGACAGCGCTCGAAATGCTCATGCCCTCGGCGATCAGAAGGCCGTTTGTGCCCTCGGCCTGCGCGTTGAGCACCGTGCCGTTCTCGTCGATGATCGCAAGGTACTCGCTTTGCGGACCCCAGCGCACGCATGCGGCCTCGTCGCGCTTGCTGACCGTGATCGTGATCGTGGAGGGGAAGACGTAGCGCACGGTCGCGTCCAGATACGAATCGTTCGCGCGGATGTGCTTTTCGACGTCGGCAGTGGAGATGAACAGCGCGCTGTGTTTGCCGATCTTGGAGGACAGGCCGGACAGCTCGACGATCTGCTCCTCGGTATAACCGTTCGGAACGTTCGTGACGCGGATCTTTCCGACGCGCGTGACAAGCCATGTCAGAACCGCGAACCCCGCAAGCGCAAGAATGCCGAGCAAAAGGGTCGATGCGCCGGCGCGGCGCTTCTTTTTCCGCTCGGCGCGTTTGAGCTCCGCTTTTTTCGCTTCCTCGCGGGCACGCTTCTTTGCGCGGGCCTCCGCGCGCGCACGCGCTTCGTCGTACTCACGCTTCGCTTCGGTATCGTGTTCGACGACGGTCGTGGTGGCCTTCGGCGCGTTCTTGCGCTTGCCGTAGCGAGCTTTTTGCTTTCCGATGCGGCGGCCGTACCGGTCAAACCGGAACGACGGCGCCGCGGAGGGCTTGTCCGCCCCGGCCGAAGGCGCATCGGCCTTCGGCGCATCGTCCGATGCGTCCGCTTCGTCGCTTTGCAATTCTTCTTCCTGCGGTTTATAGTCGTCGTCCGACGCTTCGTCGTCCCCGTCGAACAGGTTGATCGTGCGCTTTTCGTCGCCGTCGTCCCCGTCGAACAGGAATCGCACCGGTTCACCGCGTTTTTTCTTCTTCGCCAATGCCTTCTTCCTTTCGTATGACCGTGCCGCCCAGGGAGGCGATCACGCGGTCCATTCGTTCATAGCCGCGCTCGATGCGCTCGGCGTGCAGAATCTCTGTATCGCCCTCGGCAAAGAGCCCCGCAAGCGCAAGCGCCGCGCCGCCGCGCAGATCGTGCGCAGTCACGCACGCACCGTGCAGACGCGGAACGCCCGTGATGATTGCCGTGCGGTCCACGATGCGGTTTTCCGCACCCATTTTGCGAAGCTCCTGCGCGTGGCGGAAGCGGTTCTCGAATACGTTCTCCGTCACGACGCTGGTGCCCTCCGCCCGCGACAGCAGGCTCGTCAGCTGCGGCTGCAGGTCGGTCGGAAAGCCGGGATACGGACGCGTCTCCGTAAAGCCGACAGCCTTCGGCCGGCCGTTCGCTTTCACGCGCACGGAATCGGTCTTGCGATCCACCCGGCACCCGCATGCGGACAGCTTCAGCAGCAGTGTATCGACGGGCTCCGGATCGAGTCCGGTCACGGTGAGGTCGCCGCCGGTCATCGCCGCGACGATCAGGTATGTTCCCGCCGCAATGCGGTCCGGCATCACGCGAAACACCGTGCCGTGCCCCTTCTGCACACCGTCGATCACGACCGTCGGCGTGCCCGCGCCGCGTACCCGAAAGCCGCAGGCGCATAAAAATCTTTGTAAATCGACGATCTCCGGCTCGCAAGCGGCGTTGCGGATCGTCGTCTGTCCCTCTGCCTTTGCGGCGGCGAGCATGATGTTCTCGGTTGCGCCGACACTCGGATAGTCAAGGTCGACGACCGCGCCCAAAAGCGGCGCTGCGCTGCAGCGGATGCGTCCGCCGGTTTCCCGGATCGTCGCGTTCAGCCGTTTCAGCCCCAGAAGGTGCAGGTCGATCGGCCGGTTGCCGATCTCGCAGCCGCCGGGGTAGGGAGCGTCCGCCTCCGAAAAGCGCGCCAGCACCGAGCCGAGCAGAAAGATCGAGGAGCGCAGTTCGCCCGAAAGCGCCGTCGGCAGTACGGGGTTGTCGGCCGTGCGGCTGTCGACGATCAGCGCGTCCGCTTCGCGTTTGACCGTACAGCCGAGCGATTCGAGGATCTTCAGCATGTTGTCGACGTCCCGGATCGCCGGACAGTTCAGAAGCCGCACCGGTTCTTCGATGAGAAGCGTCGCCGCAAGGATCGGCAGCGCCGCGTTCTTGGAGCCCTGCGCCGGGACCGTTCCGCTCAGAACGGCGCCGCCGCGAATGATCCAGTTTGACATATTCCGCAGTTCCTTCCGCATGATACCACATCTTATGCGGGGACGCGGGGGAATGTGTCAAGCCGTTTTCGGCTTTGCGTCGCGCGAGATGCTGAGGAGCAGGCCCATTGCGGCAAGGAAGACCAGCAGCGACGTGCCGCCCGCCGAGATGAACGGAAGCGACTGTCCCGTTGTGGGCAGAAGCCCGGTGACGACGCCGATGTTGACGAAGACCTGGAATCCGAAAACGATCGAGATGCCGGCGGCCAAAAGGCTTCCGAACCGGTTGCGGCAGCGCATCGCGATCACAATGCCGCGGAACACGATCCACGCATACATCAGGATGACGACGAGGCCGCCGATGAACCCGAATTCCTCGCACAGAATGGCGAAAATGAAGTCCGATTCGCCGTAGGTCATGTACAGGAGCTTCTGGTAGCTGTTGTTGAGACCCTTGCCGAAGAACCCGCCGGAGCCGATCGCGTAATACGACTGCAGCAGCTGATAGCCGCTGCCCTGCGGGTCCAGCTCAGGATTCGAGAACGAGGACAGACGCTGCGCGCGGTAGCCCATGTTTGCGAATATGAAGAAGCCGACGACGCCGATCCCGGCGAGGATCAGAAGCTGCTTCCAGTCGCAGCCGCCGAGGTACAGAAGCACGACGCCGATGAAGCCGATGATAACCGCCATCGACATGTTCGGCTGCAGCATGACAAGTCCGGCGACGAGACCGATCGCGATCAGCATGGGCAGCATGCCGTTCCGGAACGACTGCATTTCGTTCTTGTGGCGCGACATGTACGAGCACATGAAGATCATCAGACCGAATTTGGCAAGCTCGGACGGCTGAATGGTGATACCGCCGACGCCGAGCCACCGCTTTCCGCCGTTCAAGTCCTGTCCGATGAACAGAACCAGCACAAGCAGAACCAGCGAGACCCCAAGGAACACGGAACGCAGACGCTCGACCACGTGATAGTCGATCAGCGAGATCAAAAGCATCAGCGGGTAGCCGACCACCAGATACACAAGCTGCTTCTTGAGATAGTAGAAGCCGTCGTTGTTTGCGCCGGAATAGTGCTGCGCGTAATAGTAGGAGGCGGAAAAGATCATGACGAGACCGAACGCACAGAGCACGGAAATCGTAAGCAGGATGGAAAAATCCACCTTGCCGCGCTTCAGCCGCACGTTTTTCAGGCGCTGGATGACCGATTCCTTTTTCGCCGCTTTTTCAGCCATGCTTCCTCCGGTTTATTCGTATGCGCGGGCGATCTCTTTGAACACTCTTCCGCGCATTTCGTAGTTGTCAAACATGTCCCAGCTTGCGCAGGCGGGACTTAACAGAACGCAGTCGCCGGGTTCGGCCAGCGCGCGGGCTTTGTCCACCGCGTCGCGGAACGTGTCCGCCGTGTGCATGAGACACGCATAGCCGTGCGCCTTTGCGCAGTCCAGGATCTGCTGCTTGGTATCGCCGAGCACGACGCACGCCTTGACGATCGGCGTGAACGCGTCGAACAGCTCGTCGAAGCCGATGTGCTTGTCGTAGCCGCCGAGCAGCAGCACCGTCGGCTTTTTCATCGCTTCGATCGCGCGGATCGTGCTTGCCGGATTCGTGCCCTTCGAGTCGTTGATGTAATCGACGCCGGACTTGGTGCAGACGTATTCGATACGATGCTCGACGCCCGCAAACGTGCGGAACACCTCGGCGATCGTTTCGGGCGCGATCCCCTGCGACAGGCCCAAAAGCGCGCAGAGCATGGCGTTT
Source organism: Clostridiales bacterium (assembly GCA_918244965.1). GTDB lineage: Bacteria > Bacillota > Clostridia > Christensenellales > CAG-138 > UBA3792. The sequence continues at coordinate 13,649 of CAKJYC010000037.1, forward strand.
TCGAGGTTGTGCGCGCCGGGGATGCGGATCTCGTCGGCCGGCATCAGCGTCTTTTCCTCGCCGTTCATCCGGTAAACCAGCATACCGTCGCGCACGAACATGCCGTTTTCGACCTCGGTTTTGCGCGAGAAGTACAGCACATGCGCAGGCGTTCTTGAAGCGAAGCCGCGCACGGTCTCATCGTCCCAGTTCAGCACCGCGTAGTCGTCGGTCGTCTGGTTGTCGAGGATCTTCGCCTTGGCCGCGATGTAGTTTTCCATCGTGCCGAAGTGATCAAGGTGATCCGGCGTGATGTTGCACACGCCCGCGGCCTTCGCATGGAAGCGGACGTTGCCCTCCAGCTGCAGCGCGGCGGTCTCCGCCACGACGACGTCGCCGGGCTGCGTTTCGAGCGCGTGCGCCGAGATCGCGACGCCGATGTTGCCGAGCACGAAGGTGCGCCTGCCCGCGGCCTTGAACAGTTCG
>CAKJYC010000038.1 GCA_918244965.1 Clostridiales bacterium
AGATCATAAGTTTTGAGCAGATAGGAACCGCAATATTTGCCGCAAGGCGGGTTGCGTTTACCTTGACAACACAGGACTTCAGCCCGCCTGTTTTGCCTTGCTCCGGTTAGGCTGAGATCAACAATAATCCATCTTGAATGCAATCCTGAACAGGGCTGATCCTTCCTGAAACGCTTTCTTTTATCCGTTTCTCGCTGCAAAGGATATATCACCCTAACTTCACCTTTGCATTCAAGGATAATGCCATAGGAGGGCTACCCTTCCAGACGGCTGTTTACCGTACCGAGAAAGCAACTGTTTTTTCATCGGCAGGTATTGGAGGTTTGGAATGCAGATTATTAAGATTCGGCAATCGGACGGAACGCTGCGGCGGTATCGGAACGCAGAGTTTATTCCTGCGTTCCTAATGATCCCTGAAGTGTTGTTGAACCGCACCAATCAGGAAATGATCACGCTCAAGCGGACGCCGCGGGCGCTGTTTACCGACCCCGAAACCATGCAGCGCGTGGAGAGCGACAACTTTCTGCAGGTTGTGATCGACGCGTATGCGTTTCTTGCGTGGCCGTATATGAATATCAAAGCGCGCATGGAGGATTACTCCGGCTATGATCCGTTCTGGGTGATTGCCCACGCCGTACCGTTATGGATCCGCGAACTGGAGGAGCTGAATCTGCTGCCCCAAACGGGTGACTTCTATCGGCAGACGCTGCGGACGCCGGACGAGCATTTCGGATTCACGCCGGATGCGTATGTCAGCATGTGCATGAAAGCAATCGTGCCGCGGGTCATGCAGAAGAACGGCTTTGATAAAATGTACCGCTATATCCGCTTGCATCGTTGCCACGAGGATTTCGGTTCACGGCAGAGTCATGATAAGACCAATTTCTATGTGCGTTGGTATCATACGGACACGGCACATCCGACGAAGATTTCCACAGAGGTGCTGCAACTCAAGAGCTATACCAAGCCGGATTTTTGCTTTAACACTGACGGTGAACTGGAGGAATCCGTTTGGGATCGCGTCGAAGCAGAGGCATTCCGGAACACGCTTTCGGACGAAGACAAGAAGATCCTCTGGCTGCGCTGGAACGGCATGAAGCAGGAGGACGTGGCAAAAGCCGTCGGTCTCTCCACGCACAGTGCCGTCAGCAAGCGGATACAAAGGATCGGAAGGGAGTTTGAGAGGTTTACCGGGAAGAGGTTGGGTTTTACCTCCCCATAGTTTTTGCTGGGCCAAGTCTAGATTTTACTTAGTTTTGATGGCTTTTACAATCGCATCCAACAAAGGAATAAAGCCTGAAAAATTTATTGTAGCATAATTTGCATATACATATTTTGAAAAGCGATCTTTCCCATAATACATTGACGAATCATATTTGTTATCCGTAGTGAAATGCTTTCCATCAATAACAGTATTTAGCGTGCTTTGAGTAAATAAATCTTCCATTTCGGTCTTATCTTTTCCTTGTACTAATGGCGTTGTTACTAAAAACAACTTACTATTACCGACAATTCTCGTATAATGCTTTTCCCTTAGGTTAGTTATCTGCGATGCATTTAGGTTTGCACTATCCAAGAATTTCTTAAGTGGATAATTGGCGCTTTGCTCGTTATCAAATAGAAGAATAACAGCATTATCCATGTCTTGATTTGAAAGCATCTTATAATAATTTGGAAACCCAGATTGCTTTCCTGTAAAGAATTGATAAATATTCTTCAAGGAATCCGCTCCGTCTGGACTCATATTAAAGAAATACTGTTTTTTTACAGATCTCCTTAGAAACGAAACACAAAAGCTAAAAGTGCCATCCTGCTTCTTTGTTATTAGCGATGGATACCTCTCATGCATGTTCTTAAGCGCTGATTTAATATACAAAACATCTGTCTTTCCTTCTGTTGCAATGACAGGCTTTTCATTAGCAATAAAATACTTATAGAACAAGAATTTCTGATAATCCTTCTCTCTGCCACTTAATCTATAGATATCGTGTTTGTTCCCATCGTTTTTATTGTTATAGTGAGTAATGTCATCAATAAAAGAAAAACGCCCTTCGAGTCTGCATAACGTACCTGGCTGATCGTCAATACTGAAAGCTCTGTTTTTATAAAGACTATCAAGCATTGCACGTGTACTTTTGTAGAATGAACGATCTGCATTTATCTTTTTATTTACAGTTAAACCAGTAACGGTTTGCTTTGACTCTCGGTTTACAAGTCTAGTTTTTGCTTCGTTTACCGTAAAGCCATTACGACTAATTTCTTTTTTTAATTCTGCAAAAAAAGCCGTGAATTCCTCTGGAAACTGTGACCAATTAGTAGAAAAAGTCAAATCGTCTGCATATCGCGTATAGTCAAGCCTATACTTTTTTGCAATTTTCAATACATGATAATCAAATGATTGACAAATCAGATTTGTAATAATTGGCGATGAAGGCGCTCCTTGCGGAAGATGCCCTTTATAACATGTTAACTGCGCAATTATAGTTGCGATTTCAGAAGGCAGCTGAAAATAACGATTCTTCTCAAAATAACCTTTTACTCTTCCAAAATGAATGGCGTGAAAGAAGTCTTTCAAATCGATATTAACAATAATTCTTTTGTTTTTATGGATCCTTGCATTAGTTATAATACCTTTTCCTTTAGTAAATGCATGAGCGATGTTAGTATGTCGGTCTTCCAAACGGAAACAGTACTCTTGACAGGATTCAATCTGATAGATCAGTTTCTTTTGTATTGTTTTTAGTATTCCTTGAGAGGCGTTTATCTCACGAAAATCACCATTTTTCTTTGGAATATGAAAAGTATAATAATACGAACTAGGCTTAGCAATATATAGAACATATGTTAGTACACTATGCTTGACGTTAAGCAAATAAGCTAATTCATCCCTGGTTTCAATTTCGCTTAACACTATTTAATCTTCTGCCTTTCCTAAAAATGACGTGTGGCAACTCATTATGCGAAAGAGTAGTATAGCAAACCGAAATGAAGCCATAATACCGAAGTGATGATGAGCAAATAGCCTACCATTTTAGTCAATACTTGCGAAACACAAGTACAAGATCTTGCCACACGTCATAATAATTATACATCATTTATCTGCATTTTCAACAACAAATGTCAAAAATAACGCCCTGTTTCAAAGCAAGTATCAATCCGTCGCAATAATATATTATCACGAATAGGAACAATTAGCCATCCGTATCTTGTTTTAAGGTGAAAGGGCTGTTGCCGGCTTTGGGATGCACCGGCGACAGCCCTTTTAGAATACTGCGCCCACTATTGACCTGGGAAATCAAAACGGGCAGAACGGAGGTGAATCAAAGAAATCGTATCGCACCGGAAACGGGAAGTGAACCATGGGACAAGAACAGAATAGGACGGGAATCTTGGGAGTCGATCGAACGGTCGACTCTTTTCTTTTACCGTCCGGAAAGGAGGTAACAAAAATGAGCAAATTGGAGTTGATTCGGCTGAACGAGGTAGCGCCGCAGGAAGTGGACTGGCTGTGGTATCCGTGCATTGCCTTCGGCAAGGTTACGATCCTGCAGGGCGATCCCGGCGAGGGAAAAACCATGCTCATGCTGAACATGATTGCCGATCTGACACAGGGCCGCAAGCTTTGGGAACAGGAAACGCCAAATCCGCCGCTGGTCTGCATCTATCAGACCGCCGAGGACGGGATCGCGGATACGATCGTTCCGCGCTTAACGGCAATGGACGCCGATCTCGGAAAAGTCGTCGTGATCAGCGAGGACAGGCAGTTGCTGTCCTTTACGGATGACCGGATCGAGCAGGCGATCCTCGCCACCGGCGCGAAGCTGCTGGTACTCGATCCCTTGCAGGCGTATCTCGGCATGGGCGTGGATATGCACAGGGCAAACGAAGTGCGTCCGGCATTTCATGCTTTGTCGAACATCGCCCAGCGCACCGGCTGCGCGATCGTGCTGATCGGGCACATGAACAAGATGAAAGGTTCCGGCAGTCTGTACCGCGGGCTCGGTTCGATCGACATTGCGGGCGCGGCACGAAGCATTCTGCTGGTCTGTCAGCCGGACAAGCATCGGGACGAGGTGTACCTTGCCCATGTGAAGTCGAACCTTGCGCCGCTCGGAGAAACGCTGGTGTTCGTCCGTGAAGAAGATCGTTTCGCGTTTTCGGGAACGTGTGACGAGACGGCGGATGAATTGTTGTCCGGCGGCGACAGCGAAGAATCCGGCGGCATGACAAAGGTTGTCCGCGCGACGATCTGCTTGCAGGAGCTGGCACAGCAATGCGACGAGATGCCGAGTACGGACGTGTACGCCCGGATGCTTGAGAAGGGCATTTCCAAGCGCACGACGGAGGAAGCGAAAAAGCTGGTCGGCATTGCTTCCGTTCGGCACGGTAACCGATTGTACTTCGACCTTCGTCCGCTTCGGATTCCCTCGTTGGAAGAAGCGTAGAGAACAACGCCGCAAAATGATGTGTATGACGTTTGCGGTGTTGTTGCTGCGGCAGAAACGGGTTGTTGCCGACAGGCAATGTTCCGCTGCCGACGCCACGCGAACGGAAGAAACGTGCGAAGAGCGCGGTTCGACGCCGTTCGCAAGCCCCCTGCAAGGGCACACGACCGCTGCATATGCAAAGGATCTGCCGGAAAACCCGATCTCGCCGTATCAGTGGCGCAAACCGATCCATACCGCAGACTATCACAAGGGCGAACTGCCCATCGAGGGCGAACCGGACGGATATCTGAGCCCGGATTTCAAAAGCCGTTTTACCGAGGAGGAACCGTGAAAACCGAGCTTTTGCGCACCGTTAAATACGTGCTG
>CAKJYC010000039.1 GCA_918244965.1 Clostridiales bacterium
TCAGGTCGGGACAAAGCTGCTCGATGACGCCTTCCAGTGTGGTGAGGGAGCGGGCCAGCATTGTGAACCTGCCCGGCATGGAGACGTGGTTCTTTGCGGCCAGACTCATCACTTCCTCGAACACCTCAGTCACATTGATGTCGCTGACGCTCTTAACGTTCATATACTTTTCGATGAACATTTCCGCGTCCCGCGTAAGCTTGGCGCGATCGGTTTTCTCCGAGGCGGCGCCCATGCCCATGACCGCGTTGACCAGGGCGTCAGCGTCCTGGATCAGCAGCGCCTTGACCGCGTCCTGGATGAGGTCGATATCCTTGTCCGTGACGTGCCCGATCATTCCGAAGTCGATCCAATAGGGCTTGCCGTGGCTGACCAGGATATTGCCCTGATGCGGATCGGCGTGGAATGTGCCCACGTCCAGCACCTGATGCAGGTAACTGTCCACGATCACACGCCCGATCTCGTCCAGGTCACAGCCCTCCGCAGCCAGCTTTTCCGTGTCGCCGACAGAGCAGCCGTCGATATAGGTCATGGTGAAGATGCGCTCGGTGGTCAGCCCGTCCATGACTGTGGGGCAGGAGATCAGTTCTTCGTCATCGATGCATTTATCCCTGAAAAGACGGGTGTTCTCCGCTTCGACGCGGAAATCCAATTCAGCCTTGGTGACTCGTTCAACCTCTGCGATCACTGACTTGAAGTCGATGACCTGTTCGTCAGAATCTTCCTCAACGATGTTCACCAGATCCGCAAGTTTGTTGAGAAGCACAAAATCCTTTCGCATCATATCAGCGATCAGAGGGCGTTGTACCTTGGTGACGACTCGGGTGCCATCCTTGAGGACCCCATAATGAGCTTGAGCAATTGATGCAGATCCCAGCGGCTCATCCCGAAATTCAGTATAAATATCGTCGATTTTTTTGCCGGTTTCCTGCTCGATAACGGCTTTGACCACAGCCGGGTCCAAAGGCTTTACGTTTTCACGCAGCTTTGCCAGCTCTTTGCAATACGCGACAGGCAGAAGATCAACCCGGCTGGACATGATCTGACCGATCTTAACATAGGTGGGTCCAAGATCTTCCAGGGTCGTCCGAAGTGCTTGCGGTGTAAAACCGTTTGCGTAGAAATTGTGCCTGGCAAAGATGGCGATCATTTCGGCGGAACGATGCTTCTCGCGCTTCTGAAACGCTTCGATTTCACTTTCGAGGAGCCGTTTCAGTTCCGCACTCATTTCCTCCGTACTGTGTTTGATCTGTTCTTCTTCATTCTCAAGCTTGTCCATCAGTTTTTGCGCTTTATCGTTCAGAGGCATCTTCCGCACTCTCCTTTCCGTTATTGAACGGCCACGCCCAAATGAACCTGAGCGTGCTCACGAAAGCAGAGAACAGGAGCGCGCCGCCGATTATCTTCATGAGTAAGGTTGGGGAATCCCACCAGGGATTCAAGAAGATCAATATCCCCAATGTCATGAGCACAATGGCAAATACGATCAGCATCCACCAGCCCTTCCGATTGGAGCGACGGGCAAACAGCAGAGCATTCAACAGTGTAAACAGGCCGTCCTGTACCAGCACGAATCCGAACAGCCAGCCCAGGGCTTTCAGCAGGTCCTGATTGTAAATGAGTATGAAGACGCCGAGAATAGCGATGAACAAGGCGATGGTAAAAGTGATGTAGTGAATCAAGGCTTTTTTACTAACAATGAATTCAAGCATCTCCACGATCGCAAAGATAATTATCCCATAGCCCACGGACACAACGAGAGTATTCACATAACTTTCGGGGCAGATCAGCATGACCACGCCGAGAGCCATCATGAGAATTGCAGCCAGTATCGACTGCCGCTTAAGTTTATCCAATGATTGAAACAGCATACAGCAGCGCTCCTTATCTGATCGGATTCAAGAAGGATAGTAAAGGTTTACTGTGATCATCTGTTGCCGCCATTTTTACTATCATACGGTAAAAACCGTACTCGCATAGCGTTGGATTAACAACAATTTCATCCTCATGTAAAGACATGACGAATGGAGAAATAATGGACTCAACGGAGAGCGTAATTGGAACAAGAATAAGCGGCGATGAAAAAGATGTATGCGAAGCATCACTCTCTGTCCAATTCAAAAAGCCAAAGCATGCAAACAAAATATTGATACCTTGCTCCTCGTTTGCTGTTTTAGCCTTATTGCGCAGCTTACGCAAAACCTTTTGAAGATCTTCGATTCTCTTGTTTGTTCGAATAATCGAGCTGCTGTTCCCGTATTCGTCTTTTTCCTGATAGTTAAGTAGTGTCAGCTGTTCCACATCTTCGTTATCTTTTTCATCTAAAGAACGCGGAAAAGCTATTTCTTCCTCTTTTCTAACAAGACGATCAAATAGCTCTTCAATTGTGGGTTGCGTTATCCTCAGTGTCGAGCTCTTAGTCTCTTTATAATTGATCAGGCGATTTCGCTTTCCTAAATCTAAAAGCTTATTCTTCCAAGAATCGAATCGGTCATTAATCTTTGCCATCGGTTATCCCTCTGCGTATTTCAGTTATAGTAGATTATATCGTAATGAACAGATTATCGCAAGGTAATATCCCGTTTTATCAGAAATCTCTTTTCCTTTTATACAAACAAAACGTCATATCGTTGCACATCCTTGATGATAGAAAGCATATCAGCATTTCTGTTTTCAGTTGCGTATAATTGTATCATAATTAGAGTCCTTCTATGTACAAAAACGTCGGCATTTATTGCCGTGTCAGCAGTGGCCTAAGAGAGCAGTTGAACAGTCTCTCAGCACAGGCTTCTGGTTTTGTCCGTTGGGTTGCTGCAAATAACAGCATGCGTCTCGTTGACATGTATATTGATGTGACAAGCGGAGAAGCTCAAAACCGGGCGGAGTTCACTCGGATGCTGGCCGATGCGGAGAGCGGAAAACTGGATGTGCTGATTACCAAAAGTATCAGCCGGTTTGGCAGAAACACGGAAGACACCCTTCAAGCCATCCGTCTGCTGAAAGAACACAATGTTCAGATCATATTTGATCAGGAGCACATTGATACCAACAAAGATGACTCCGAGATTATTATTTCCATTCTGTCAGCATACGCGGAAGCGGATAACCGCTCCCGCCGGGAAAACCAAATATGGGCCGTGAAAAAAAGATTGAAAGACGGAACATCTGAATTGTACTTCAGACCGTGCTACGGATACAGGAAAACCGGAGAGGGCATTATTACCATCTGTTCGGATGAAGCCGCTGTCGTACAGCTGATTTTTGCATCCTATCTTGAGGGAACAAGCATCATTAGGATTCAGAGGATTCTTCAAGAACAGGGAATACCCACGTCCAGAGGGAAGGACATCTGGAGCAAACGTGCCATTGAAAAAATACTTACAAACGAAAAATACACCGGAGACGTGATCGCAAGAAAAACGATCACCTCTGAAGCCAAAGGTCATAAGCGGATCGACAATGAAACCGAAGATCGGTACATGCTCTCCGATGTTTTCCCGGCTATCATCACAAAAGAGATGTTTACCGCTGTTCAGGCCGAAATGGCCAGTAGAAGCAATATCGTCGTTGATGAAACGGGCCGCCATCGGAAGGATACTCATTACAGTTCAAAAGTAGGCAAAGCATTGAATAATAAGTAGGCAAAACAATCTCGCGCACAATTATCCCGATGGTTCAGTCGTTCGTTATAACTGCATTCTGAACAAATAGACAAATTCCCGTTTGTCGGGATGACACATGGACAGACCAATTGCAACCTAATTCATGCTGATGTCAGCGGATGGCAAGATCAGCACTGGCTCTACAGACGAGCTGGACGTTGATCGGGATTTTCCGACCTTATGGAACAGAGTTTTACTATGTTGAATTGATTGCGCCGCAGAAGATTCGTCTTGCCCGGAACGCAACAGAGAACAGGATGCCAAATTGTGCAGAACAAATCTAGTCGATGCTGCAAAGCGCCGACTTTTAATCGCACATTTGAAACAAGATCATTATTCATGTACCCTTATAACCATAATAACAGGGAGGATGAATCAATGAACAAAGAAACTAAGCAAAAACTAGTCCCCATTTGGGAGCGTATCAATCTCACTTTAGAAGAAGCTGCGGCATATTCTGGTATCGGCGTAGGTAAACTTAGGGAATTGACAAATGAACCAGACTGCGATTATGTCCTTTGGATTGGTGGGAAAAGGCTGCTCAAGCGAAAGCAATTTGAGAAGTATTTGGAGAAGCAGTTTTCTATTTGATCATTCGCCTGGACTGAACACTCATCATCATACAGCAGGATACACCAGTACACCAAATCGTACACCAATTTCGCAAAAAACGTGGCGATTAATGGCGATTTATGACTTTTGCCCCTTTGAAAAAAAGCCTGATAATACGGGAAATACCGATTTATGCCGAGTAACTCCAGATTTGCAAATATTTTCCCGACAATGAAACCAGTCGGCAAAAACAAAGGATCCAATGATGTGCATAAAGAATGCATAGCGGAAGAAACTCCCAAAGCGGAAACCGTTAGTGAACCCGTTGCCGAGCCCGAGCCGATTGACTTCACCGGCGTCGAGATTGAACCGCTGTTCAAGGACTTCGTAGACTTCGAGACCTTCAGTAAGTCCGATTTCCGCGCAGTCAAGGTGCTTTCCTGCGAAGCTGTACCGAAGAGCAAGAAGCTCTTGAAGTTCACGCTGGATGACGGAACCGGCGAGAATCGCACGATTTTATCGGGTATTCACGCCTATTATGAGCCCGAACAGCTTATCGGAAAAACCTGCGTGGCGATCACCAATCTGCCGCCGCGCCCCATGATGGGACTTGAATCCTGCGGTATGCTGCTCTCCGCGCTCCATAAGGAAAACGGCGAAGAACGGCTGAACCTGCTGATGCTCGATCCGCACATCCCCGCAGGCGCAAAACTCTATTAAAAAACCTCCCTAAATACCTCGGAGCGATCCGAGGTATTTTTATGCTTTTTCTGTATTTTATTCATTTCCAATAATCAGCGTATCTGTGGCAGTATGCCAATTCGTATGCCAAAATATGCCAACCGTATGCCAAATCGCGCAACGCAATTCTGCAAATCTATAAATCCGCGTAACTTTCTCTAAGATTCAATGAATGTGCGAACCTGCTGATAAAGAATCAGCAGGTTCTTTTTTTGTTCTGATAAATCCTCAAGGCATCCTGTCGGCTCGGTATTCTTTGCAATTCAAACATCATTTCTTTTCCTAACTATGTTTTCAAGTCTGTTCGTCACAAAAAGTTCACATTCGGATTTTTACAGTTTTTCCAAAAAATTTCCCAACTGATTAGTGAGGGGGATCTGCAAAGAAACCTCACAAGCACCTTCAAAACTGAATACACAGGCATTCAGATACGTTCCCTGTAATACGAGCCGAAGCCGTAGATGCGCCAAGACCTTCCGAAAGGAAGTGAGCGAAAAACATTTATACGACGGTAATCCGGGTAGCTACCGGCAGGCGATGACCATTGCAGCGCGGATAATGATACTTCTCCAAGGAGCGGCTGGAGAACCCAGCCGGGGTGAGATTCCCATGAGCCTAAACGCTGATAGGCGTCTGATTGCTTCCCATAGCGTATGGGGGTTGAGAACGAATAATACGCATGACATATCAAAAGCACCGTCTCGGGATCGTCGGTGCAACCTTCATAAAACGATCCCACCATAAAAACAAAAAACGAAAGGAAATCAAAACCAACATGAAATACGCAAAAATCATTTCCATCATCAACCAAAAGGGCGGCGTCGGTAAGACGACAACCGCTTTGAACCTCGGCATCGGTCTTGCCCGCAGAAAGAAGAAAGTCCTGCTCGTAGACGCAGACTCCCAGGGCAGCTTGACCGTCAGCCTCGGCGAGCATGATCTGGACAGCATCCATCTCTCGCTCGCTTGGGATCGTCCTTATCACGGTTTCCTGCATCTTGCTTTCGGTCGGTGATTTTTCGGAGATCCGGTTCTCTATTGGCTCGGTGTTTGTGCTGCTTGCCTGCATTTGCTGGGGTCTCGAAAACAACTGTACGAGAAAGATTTCCGACAAGGACACGTTTGAGATCGTGGTGATCAAGGGTATCTTCTCCGGGACCGGGTCGCTGATCGTTGCGTTCATCATCGGAGAAAGCCTTCCGACGTTCCTGTATATCCTTCCTGCGCTTGTACTCGGCTTTGTCGCCTATGGTCTTTCCATTTTCTTCTACATCCGGGCGCAGAGCACGATCGGCGCGGCAAAGACGAGTGCCTACTATGCGGCTGCGCCGTTTATCGGTGCGATTATCTCCCTGATTGCTTTGAAGGAACCGCTTTCCGGGACCTATCTCCCTGCGCTCGGCATCATGGCGGTCGGCTCAGCGATCGTGGTGGTTGATACGCTCATCATGCGGCACAGGCATATCCACACGCACACGATCACGCACACCCATGACGGCAGCACGCACACTCATGTGATTGAGCACGAGCATGAGCATAATCATGTTACGACGGAGGGTGTCCATCACCACCATCATACAGAGGAAGAGCTGTTAGGGCAGGATCATCAGGATGAGCGAAAGGAGGAGTCCCTATGTGTGCAAGATACCATATAGATGAGGATGTTCGGGACGAGCATCTTCACGAGCTGATCCAACGGGCAGCACACAATGCTGACAAGCTGGGGGTTCATATGCTTACGTCCGGTGATATTCACCCGCAGGATATTGCACCGGTTCTGGCTCCCTCCGCACTCCATCGGACGCTGGGGGCGTTTCCCATGAAATGGGGATTCAAGCACCCGCGAAGGGATCTTCTCGTATTCAACACAAGAAGCGAAACAGCCACGGAAAAGGATCTGTTCGTAACAAGCGTGGATGACCGTCGCTGTTTGATTCCCGCATCCTATTACTACGAATGGCACAAAGCCCCCGACGGGTCAAAGGACAAGTATGCGTTCTATGCTGAAAATGGCAATCCGCTGTTCCTTGCCGGACTGTATGTACGGACAAATGATCGACGCCAGCTTCCCTGCTTCTCCGTTCTGACACAGGACGCCACGCCGAACATCAAACACATTCATCTCAGGATGCCTGTATTGATTCCTTTCAGCAGAGCGGAGGAATGGCTTTCACCCGACACCGATTTCTATGAGATGATCAACAATCTAATTGTTGAAGTGAATCCTGTTAACTGTATGGATGGAAAGGAGTAACGATATGACAATTCAGGAAGCAATGCAGGTTCGACATTCAGTGCGGGCATACGAGTCGCGCCCCGTGCCGGAGGAACTGCGGGAAGAGATTGAAAAAGCTGTCAGCGATGCCAACCGTGAAAGCGGCTTGCATATTCAGGTTTTCTGGGATAAACCACAGGTCTTTGCCGGAAAAATAAAGGGGGCAGAAAACGGAATCATCCTGATTGGGAAAAACGCCCCAAATCTTGACGAGATGCTTGGATACTACGGTGCCCAAATCATGCTGCGACTGCAGATGCTGGGTCTGAACTCCGTTTGGGTTGCCATGTCCTTCAACAAAAGAGAGGCTGCTGCCCTGTGCTCTATTGAAGACGGCGATTCTCTGGTGAACGCTATCGCTTTCGGGTATGGGACGACGCAAGGGACTGCCCATAAATCCAAGTCCGTTGAACGCTGCATGAACGTAAAGGGGGATGTGCCGGAATGGTTTGCGAGAGGCATGGAGGCGGCTATGCTTGCGCCTACAGCAATTAACCAACAGCAGTTTGTTTTCTCTCTGGACGGAGAAACAGTCAGCGCAAAAGCAAAACTCGGTCCGTTTTCAAAAGTAGACCTTGGCATTGCAAAATACTTTTTTGAGATTGGCTCCGGGAAAAAGTGTTTTTCCAATCCGTGAGCTTTTACAACAAAGCATGAGAGATAACTATAAGATAATGGAGGTTTTACAATATGAGCAAAGAAGTCATGCTCGTGACCGGCGCGGGACAGATCAGTATGGCGATTGCCCGTCGGGTCGGATACGGGAAGAAGATTATTCTGGGAGATAAGAAGATCGAAAACGCCAAGACCATTGCTGAGATCATGACAAACGCGGGCTTCGATGTGGAACCATTTGAGATGGATCTCTCTTCCCGGGAGTCCATCAAGGCAATGATCGCAAAGGGGCTGGAATACGGCGAGATCAAGATGCTGATCAACGGGGCTGGCGTTTCTCCGTCTCAAGCTCCCATTGATACCATTCTCAAGGTCGATCTCTACGGCACAGCGGTGCTTCTGGAAGAGATCGGCAAGGTCATTGCAAAAGGCGGCGTCGGCGTGACGATCTCCAGCCAGAGCGGATGGCGTATGCCGCAGCTTACCCCGGAGCAGGATAAGGCTCTTGCCATGACTCCGACAGAAGAACTTCTTTCTCTCGACTTTTTACAGCCTGATAAGATAGAAAACACCCTGAAAGCCTATCAGCTTGCAAAACGGTGTAATGAAAAGCGCACCATGTACGAAGCAGTGCGTTGGGGCGAGCGAGGAGCAAGACTGAATGACATTGCTCCCGGCATTATCGTCACGCCCCTGGCCATCGATGAGTTCAACGGCATCCGAGGTGACTTCTACAAGAACATGTTTGCCAAATGCCCTGCAGGACGGCCAGGAACCGCAGACGAGGTAGCGGATGTGGCAGAGCTGCTGATGAGCGAACGGGCGCAGTTCATTACAGGCTCGACCTTCCTGATTGACGGCGGCGCAACGGCAAGCTATTACTACGGCCCCCTCAATCCGGAGAATGAAACCGGCATGGCAGAGGGAAAGCAGTAACTACCGGGCGGCAGCACCCAGATATCAGGAGGAAATGCAATGGCTAAAAATCTTGTGATCTATTATTCCAGACGTGGCGAAAACTATGTGGGCGGCTCCATCAAAAGCCTCGCAAGGGGAAACGCGGAGCTGATCGTGGATTATATCAGAAAAGCGATTGATACAGATGTGTTTGAGGTTGAAACAGTAAAACCCTACAGTGAGAATTACAGAACCTGTACCGAGGAAGCCAAAGCAGAGCTCAGAGAGAAAGTAAGACCTGAGCTGAAAGCTTATCTTGACTCGATTGATGAATATGCGAATATCATTCTTGTTGGACCGAACTGGTGGGGTGTCTATCCCATGGCGATGTACAGCCAGCTTGAGAGGCTTGATTTCAGTGGGAAGAAAGTCCACTTTGTGGTCACCCATGAAGGCTCCGGAACCGGCGGCGTTCTGAAAACGCTGAGGGATTCCTGCAAGGGTGCAGCCATCGGAGAAAGCCTTGCCGTACAGGGCGGCAGCGCACCGCAGTCTGAAAAGGTTGTGTCTGACTGGGCGAAAAAGGTGGTCTCATGAGAACAAACAGATGGATCAGCCTGCTTCTTTCACTGTGTCTGCTGTTTGCCCTTACGGCATGTGCAAACAGAAACAGCACAAGCGAAAACAATGCTACCGCAGGCAATGCTGACACACAGCAGAGCGGCGATCATCAGCAGACGCCTAAGAATACAGAAGGTACTGATGAAGGAGCCCCTGATGCTGCAATAGTTTCAGACGAGCCCGGCCTGGAGGATCAAACCGCGTCCGGGAGCAGAATTCTGGTTGTCTATTTCTCCTGCACTGGTGAGCAGTATGAGGTGGGCGTCATAGACAAGGGCAATACAGCCATTGTCGCAGACATGATCATCGATGCAACCGGCGCTGACAGATTTGAGATTCTCCCAGCCGACGTCATCTATCCGAACACCTATGATGAACTGACAGATTATGCGAAGCAGGAGCAAAGGGACAAAGCCCGTCCCGCGATCAAGGGCGAGCTTCCGGATCTTTCGCAGTATGACACCATTTTCATCGGCGCTCCCGTATGGTGGGGTGACTGGCCGATGATATGCTATACCTATTTTGAAGCAAATGATTTTTCAGGAAAAACGCTGATTCCGTTTTCCACCCATGCGGGCAGCGGTCTTTCCGGCTTTGATAAGAAGCTCTCAGGCGCGGCACCGGGAGCCACGGTAGAAACAGGTCTTGCCATCAGAGGAAGCGATGCCCAGAACAACCGGGAGAAGGTCAGGTCGGATATCGATTCGTGGCTTGCAAAGCTGGGATTTTGATGCGAAACAACTTTTCAATGTCAGGAGCTTGAACTGATGAAGAACAGCAGGATGATAAAAAACATAATCGATACGAACCTAAAAAATGGAATCAACAAAAAAGAGCATGGAGTGAGGTAATACTATGCAATACACAAATCTCGGCAACACGGATATTCAAATCTCGAAGCTCTGCATAGGCTGCATGGGCTTCGGCAGAGTCTTTCCCGACTTCCACGCATGGGTGGTGGATCAGCCCACCACGCAGGAGGTTGTCAAGCGGGCGCTGGAGCTTGGGATCAACTTCTTCGATACAGCAAACACCTATTCCAAGGGCACGAGCGAAGAATTCCTCGGCGAATCTATCCGCAATCTCGCCATTCGGCGCGAAGATGTCGTCATCGGGAGCAAGGTCTATTTCAATCCGGGCGGTTTAAGCCGGGACGCCATCAACCGCGAGATCGAAGGCACGCTGAAGCGGCTTGGGACGGACTATCTTGATCTGTACCTCATCCATCGCTTCGACTACGATCATCCGATCGAAGAGACAATGGAAGCACTTCACGGGCTTGTAAAGGCCGGAAAGGTCAGAGCGCTGGGCGCTTCCGAGATGTACGCCTACCAGCTTCACAATATGCAGATCTGCGCCGAGCAGAACGGGTGGACGAAGTTCTCTGTCCTTCAGGCGCACTATAATCTAATCTACCGCGAGGATGAACGAGAGCTTTTGCCGCTGGCAAAACAGTATGGAATGACGATCACGCCCTATTCGTCCCTCGCCGCGGGGCACCTCACCCGCCCGACTTGGGAAGGCAATACGAAGCGTGCCGAGACGGACAAGGTTGCCCGTGATAAGTACGATGCCTACAAAGAGAACAATATGCAGATCATCGCCCGACTCTCAGAGATTGCAGACAACCACGGCGTTCCTATGGCGGATATCGCCCTTGCATGGCAGTGGGCAAAGGGAATTGATTCCCCTATCGTGGGCTGCACCAAGGCGAGCCGCGTGGACGATGTGGCAAGAGCGCTCAATACGGTTCTAACAGCGGAAGAAGTCGCATATTTGGACGAGCCGTATAAAGCGCACGAGCTTGTAGGACCCGCAGGCAGACCGGGCGAAAAGGCTCCGGCAGGCATGATGAAAGGATTGAAATAATAGGAGGAACACATGGAAGAGAAAATTGTACAGACCGCAGGCAGGGATCAGCTCGGCGACTTCGCTCCCGACTTTGCTCATTTCAACGATGATGTCCTGTTCGGTGAAAACTGGAACAATCAGGATATTGACCTCAAAACCCGCTGCATCATCACCTTCGTTTCGCTGATGTCAATGGGAATCACCGGCACGCCGATCATCTACCATCTGAAAAACGCAAAAGCACATGGCGTAACGAAGAAGGAATTTGCAGCGATCGTGACGCATGTCGCCTTCTATGTCGGCTGGCCCAAGGCATGGGGCGTGTTCAATATCGCAAAGGAAAACCATATCTGGGACGACGAGGACTGATGAAGATTGAACAGTTTGTAATGGCATACCGTGTGGAGCAGGACCGGCTTCGGGCGATGCTGCCTGAGGACTATGTTTCCCTGCGTCCGGTTTTGCGGTTCAATGCGGAGATTCGAGGCGATGCAGATGTCTATGTTGAATTGAACACGCCTGTTTCCCTCGGTGAAAAGCGCGGTTGGTTCAATATTGCACGTTGGGATACGGGGTTGACATTCGTCCGCGAGGGAAAGGCGGTTACGTTCATCTCGGATTTCCTGCGGCTAAAATTTGTCGGCGTCGGCATCGAAGGCGGCTGCCCGGCGGAGAGAAATAACGACGGCTGTTACTACCGCGACGGAGAAGCGTACCGTCTCGTTCCTCCCGAAACGATCACCGCGAACAAGGAATTCTGCGACGGGGAATTTGCATTCCTGTTTTCTCCCTCCGATGCCCACGGCGAAAGCTACGGCGACAAAACGCTCCCTGCCGTCCCATCGGAGCAGCTGCATGCTTATCCGCATATCGAAGCAACCGCCGAGAACGCTGCTTCCATCCCCTGCGAGCAGATGTTGGGGCAGTACCGCGTGACATTTGAGAGGGGTGACCGCTTATGAAACCGAACCGGACAGCGCAGTGTTTTATCCTCTTGCTTTGTCTCGCTCTGCTGGCAGGCTGCTCTTCCACTTCTTTGGCAACAGAATCCCCCGTTGTCCCGGATGTCTCGACAGCCGCACCGAGTATGCCTTTGGAAGCAATTAACGAGACGCCGACACAAACCGGACTCGCTCCAACTGTCAAGTTGAACAGCAGCTACGATATGCCGATCCTTGGACTTGGCACATGGACGCTCTACGACGAAGAGGTTGAAAACGCCGTCTACTGGGCGATCTGTGATGGTTACCGGTTGATCGATACGGCGTACTGGTACGGAAACGAAATAGAGGTCGGTAATGCTGTGCGCCGTGCGATCGACGAGGGGATCGTCACCAGGGAGGAGATGTTTATCACATCGAAGGTCCCGCCCTATGGCTTTGACGATTATGAACAAGCCATCGAGGATTGTAACGACCGGCTTGGCCTTGGTTACATCGATCTAATGCTGATCCACCAGTCCGGAAGCGATGAAAAGGAACTGTACCGGGCTATCGAGGCGGAGGTTGAAAAAGGTACTGTCCGCTCTCTCGGCATTTCCAACTATTATACCCCGGAAGCGTTTGATGCAATTACAGCAGGCGCGAAGATCATGCCTGCGGTAGTACAGAATGAAAACCATATATACTACCAGAACACAGAATTGCGGGAGTATGTGTCTCAGTATGGGACATATGTAGAGTCATGGTATCCCTTCGGCGGCAGAGGTCACACGCAGGAGAATCTGAACAACGAAACGATCCAGATGATAGCCGCGGCTCACGGAAAAACCGGGGCGCAGATCATCCTGCGTTGGCAGATTCAAGCCGGGTATATCGCAATTCCCGGTTCATCCAACCAAGATCATATCCTTGAGAACATCAGTATCTTCGATTTTGAGCTGACGGACGAAGAAATAGCTGCAATCGCTGCGCTTCACAACGGACAGCGATACGAGAGCTGGTAAGGGAGTCTGCTATATGGATTTTGCAAAAAGAATACTCCAATCCGCTTTGGACTGTGGTTATGACAACTGCGGAATCATCGCCCCGGAAGATTTGATCGACAGTGCAGAGTATCTGAAAGAGCGAATGGAAAAAATCCCGGAAAGCGCTATGGCCTACAATGGAATAGCGGCTAATTTTACACCGGTGAAAGAGAGGTTTCCCTGGGCAAAATCCATTATTGTTTTGACTTTTGAGCATGGGAAATACCGTTATCCCGCTGAGCTGTCGAAACGCTATGCAAAGGCGTTTTTCCTGTATAAGAGCGCCCAAATGATACATAATCAAGGTAAAAGCGCCTAAATGATACACGCGTCAACGCTATTTCCA
>CAKJYC010000040.1 GCA_918244965.1 Clostridiales bacterium
GGGTGTCAGGGGGACGGTTCTCTTGACACCAGTACGACGAGTGCAACAATCTCACGAACACAGGGGGACGGTTCTTGCTGTGCAAATACTGAGTTTGATACAACCAAAAGGGAACACAGAAGAACCGTCCCCCTGTGTTCCCCCTGTGTTCCCCCTGTGTTCACGACAGCATGAAACGGAGGCGTTATTCGTCTCCGCTTTTTCTATGCTGTGACCGATCGGAAGAGAAGCCTTCCGGATAGCGGGCCTTGAGCTTGTCGATGTTTGCCTGCAGGATCGTTTCGAGGTCGCAGCCGATCGCGGTCGCGGTCTCCGCAAGATACCACGCGACGTCGCCGAGCTCCTTTGCAAGGCGCGCCTTGTCGAGCTCGTGCCCCTGCATCATCCATTTCTTGACGAGGTCGATCGCCTCGCCCGATTCGCCGCACAGCCCCATCACGCCGTTCAAAAGCACTTCCTTTTCGGTCAGCGCGGGGTTCAGGGTCGTCATCGCGAGCTTTTGGTATTCGTTGATGGTCATAGGCCCATGTCCTCGTCGATCAGAATGATCCGGAACGCCTGATGCCTGCGCGACGGGTACTCGGTGACGACGGTCACGTTGCACATGCGGGCGGGCGGCCTGCAGTCGCGGCAGACATTGTCGATTGAGCAAGGCGTTTTGAAACCCTGCCGCCGTGCATTCGGTCCGCAGGCGTCGCGCTTGATGCGCGCGATCGCTTCGTCATAATCTTTGACGAGCTTGTTTCTGCCGACCGCGAGGATGACGGTCTTCGGCCCGTAGATCATACCTGCGACGCGGTTGCCCGTACCGTCGATGTTGACGAGCAGGCCGTCCTCGGTGATCGCGTTCGACGAGCACATGTACACATCCGCGCCGATCGCGTTGATGCGCGTCTGTTCGACCTGCGGCTTGTCGACCTTCCAGTGCCAGTAAACCGTGTTGCCGCGTTCGATCAGCGCGTCATAAAGCCCAAGCTCACGCACGGTCGCCGAGCCGCCGATGCCGACGGAACGGTTGCCGATATAATCGAGGATCAGGGCTTTCGCCTCTTCCCGTGTTTTGCAGACGTCGGTTTGAAAACCGCGATCGTTGAGCCGCTTTGCAACGGCGTACATGTCCATGCCCATGCGTACCTCCGGTGTTGTTTTTCTGATTGTATCACACTTCTTGCAATTTTGGCAATGATAATGTATCATATACATATCTATGGAGGATTTGACATGAATTTTGATCCGAACCTCATTCGCAATTTTTCGATCATTGCGCACATCGACCACGGCAAAAGCACGCTCGCGGACCGCATGATGGAGCTGACCGACACCGTCGCCAAGCGCGACATGGAGGAGCAGCTTCTGGATTCCATGGATATCGAGCGCGAACGCGGCATCACGATCAAGGCCAGCGCGGTACGCATGTTCTATCACCACACCGACGGAAAGACGTACATGTTCAACCTGATCGACACGCCGGGTCACGTCGACTTCAATTACGAGGTCTCCCGCGCGCTTGCCGCATGCGAGGGCGCGGTGCTGGTCGTCGACGCCACGCAGGGCATCGAGGCGCAGACGCTTGCCAACGTCTACCTTGCGGTCGACAACGGGCTTGAGGTGCTGCCGGTCATCAACAAGGTCGACCTGCCGAGCGCCGAGCCGGAGCGGGTCAAGAAGGAGATCGAGGACGTCATCGGCATTCCCGCCGAGGACGCGCCGTGCATTTCGGCAAAGACGGGGGAGAACGTCGGCGAGGTCCTTGCAAGGATCGTCGACACCGTGCCCGCGCCGACCGGCGATCCGGACGCGCCGCTCAAAGCCCTGATCTTCGACTGCTTCTACGACAACTACAAGGGCGCGCTGTCGTACGTGCGCATCTTTGACGGCACCGTGAAGCCCGGTACGCGCATCCGTTCGATGGCGACCGGCAACGAGTTCGACGTCACCGAGGTCGGCGTGTTCGCGCCGACGTGGAAGCCGGTCGATTCCCTGACGGCGGGGGAGGTCGGCTACATCGCCGCGTCGATCAAGAGCGTTGCGGAAACGAAGGTCGGCGACACGATCACCGAGGCAGGCCGCCCCGCAAAGGAGGCGCTGCCCGGCTACAAGCAGGCGAACTCGATGGTCTTCTGCGGCATCTATCCCGCGGACGGCGCGCACTACGACGACCTCAAGGAGGCGCTTGATAAGCTGAAGCTGAACGACGCGTCGCTTTCCTACGAGCATGAGACCTCGGCGGCGCTGGGCTACGGCTTCCGCTGCGGGTTCCTGGGGCTTTTGCACATGGAGATCATCACGGAGCGGCTTGAGCGCGAGTTCGATCTTGATCTTGTCACCACCGCGCCGTCGGTCGTGTACCATGTCTATACGCTCGACGGGAGGAAGCTCGTCATCGACAACCCGACGAATCTGCCGAACGCGGCCGAGATCGACTATATGGAGGAGCCGATCGTCAAGGCGACGATCATGACCCCGTCCGAGTACGTCGGCACGATCATGGAGCTGTGCCAGAACAACCGCGGCACGTTCGTCGACATGCAGTACATCGAGGCGGACCGCGTGAATCTGCACTACGTCCTGCCGCTCAACGAGATCATCTACGACTTCTTTGACAGCCTGAAATCGAGAAGCCGCGGCTATGCTTCGTTCGATTACGAACTGTCCGGCTACGCAAAAAGCGAGCTGGTCCGGCTCGACTTCCTCTTAAACGGCGAGATGTGCGACGCGCTCTCGACCATCGTGCATAAGGACCGCGCGTATGCAAAGGGCCGCGCCGTGGCCGAAAAGCTCAAGGACGTCATTCCGCGTCAGCAGTTCGAGATCCCGGTGCAGGCGGCGATCGGCAGCAAGATCATCGCCCGCGAGACCGTCAAGGCTGTGCGCAAGGACGTTCTGGCCAAGTGCTACGGCGGCGACATCACGCGCAAAAAGAAGCTGCTCGAAAAGCAGAAGGAAGGCAAGAAGCGCATGCGGCAGGTCGGCTCCGTCGCCGTGCCGAGCGACGCCTTCATGAGCGTGCTGCGCATCAACGGATGATCGGCGTCTACGTACATATCCCATACTGTCTCAAAAAATGCCGCTACTGCGATTTCTGTTCGGTCCCGATCGACGAAACCGCAGGGCGGTATCGTTCTGCCGTTCTGAAAGAGATCGCGCTGTCCAAGGCCCGGTATCCGAACGCGCGTGTAAAAACCGTATTCTTCGGCGGCGGCACGCCGACCGCGCTGCCCGCGGAGGACCTCTGCGCGATCCTCGACGCGATCAGAGCCGCCTTCCCGGTCGAGCCGGACGCGGAGATCTCGGTCGAATGCAACCCGAAAACGATCGGGTTCGAGGGCCTCAGGAGGCTTTGCAGCGCGGGCTTCAACCGCCTTTCGATCGGGCTGCAGGCGACGCAGAACGACCTTCTCAAGCGCATCGGACGCGTACACATCTATGAGGAATTCCTTGCGACCTATTCTGCCGCGCGAGACGCGGGCTTTGCGAACATCAACATCGACCTGATGCACGGCCTGCCGGGACAGACCGAAGCAGATTACCTTGACGCGATCCGAACCGTCGCCGCGCTTGCGCCTGCGCACATCTCCGCGTATGCGCTGATCCTCGAAGAGGGCACGCCGCTTTACGACGACGTGACGCAGGGACGCGAAACGCTGCCCGATCCGGACGCCACGGCGGACATGGAGGACGCGGGCATGGCGCTGCTGGAGCAGCTCGGCTATCATCGCTATGAGGTCTCGAACTTTGCAAAGCCGGGGTACGAGTGCCGCCACAACCTCATCTACTGGCACAACGAGCCGTATCTGGGCCTGGGCGTCGCCGCGCATTCGTCGATGGTCGAGGACGGCTTCCGGGTGCGGTTTTCAAACGAAAACAGCATTCCGGCATATCTCAAAAAGCTCGAAAAGGGCAAACTCCCGCGCGCCGAGCGCATCCTCATCAACACGTTCGAGCAGATGTTCGAGTCCGTCATGCTCGGGCTGCGCCTTGTAAAAGGCATCGACCGCAAGGCGTTTTTCGACCGCTTCGGCTGCGACGTGATCGAGACCTACAAGGAAGCCTATGACAAAAACGCCCGCTTCGACTATTGGGACCGGACCGATCCGGCCTTCCTTCGCCTCACGCCCGCGGGCATGGATCACCTCGATTCCGTCCTGCGCGATTTCCGCGAGCGGCGGCTGATCGACTTTTTCCGGTAAGGTTTTTACCTCCTCATCAGACAGCTTCATCGACAGCTTCTCCGCCACAGGGGAGAAGCCTTTTTTATGCGCAGCCAAAAGCCTATCCCTGACGTGGGGAAGGTGCCGCAGCGTGAGCGAAGGCGGATGAGGAACACACGCAGAAAAGCGGAACGCTTCGCGGTCAATGAATTGCGCTTGCAGCGCATGAATTGTTCCTGCGGAACATGAATCGGCCTTGCCGTGAATTGTCCTTACGGACATGGATCGGCTTCGCCGTGAATTGGGGCTGCGCCGCATCGTGAGAGTTCACTTTTGTGTCACAATGTTCGCCCTTCGTTCACTTGACTTGTGCGCAGGTTCGTGGTATCTTATGCATAGTGGTTAGCACTCATAGAACCGGAGTGCTAAAGGAAAGGAGGCGATCGCATGGAGCTCGATCAAAGAAAACTGCAGATCCTGCGTGCGATCGTTGATGAGTACATTCTTTCGGCGAGCCCGGTCGGCTCCAAGACGCTTTCGAGCAGCGGCATGAAGTGGTCGTCCGCGACGATCCGCAATGAGATGGCGGACCTGGAAACGCTCGGCTACCTCGCCCAGCCGCACACGAGCGCGGGCCGTATCCCGTCCGAAAAGGCGTACCGGCTGTACGTCGATCAGATGATGCAGCGCGCGCACCTCAGCGACGAGGAATCGCGGCTTTTGTACAGCTACTTCCGCGAGCACGTCCACGGCGTCGACGCGGTGCTGCGCTCCACGGCCAAGGCGCTGTCGGAGATCACGCACTACACGGCGGTCGTGATGATGCCGGACATCGGCGTAAACCGGCTCCGTCATCTGCAGCTGATCCCGCTGACGATCGGAAAGGCTTTGGCGGTCGTCGTCACCGACGCGGGCGTGTCCCAGAACACGGTCATCGACGTGCCGGAGGACATCGGGCCGGAAGAGCTGGACCGCATATCGAAGGCGATCACGGAACGGTTCGGGAACTGCCGCATGTCGACGGTGTCGTCGAAGCTCGTGCGCGAGTTCGGCGGCGAGCTGTCCCAGCGCGCCGATTTTGTGGAATCCCTGCTTTCGGCGCTGTGCGAGAACCAGTCGCGCGACCGGCGCATGGTCGAGCTGTCCGGCACGACGAACATGCTCGAATACCCGGAGTACAGCGACGTGTCGAAGGCAAAGACGTTCCTTGCCACGGTCGAGCAGAAGGACGATATGTACCGGATGCTGAAGAAGGCGTCCAGCATGGAGTTCACGGTCACGATCGGCAGCGAGAACGAGCAGGAGGGCTTTCAGGACTGCAGCGTCGTCACGGCGAGCTATCGCGTGAACGGAACCCCGCTCGGCAGCTTCGGCGTGATCGGGCCGACCCGCATGGACTACGCGCGCGTGCTGACGATCCTGAAGAATGTACAGACCAACCTCGGTACGGTTTTGCAATCGTTTTTGAAGGAGGAATAGGACTTGGCTTCCAAGAAGAACAAGCCGCATGAAGCGGCAGAGAAGCCCGAAGCGGCCGAAACGGCCGCAAAGGAGCAGACGGAACAGACGCCCGACAGCGTTACGATGACGCAGGAGGAGCTGGAAACCGTCAAGAAGCACATCGACGAGCTGCAGAAAAAGTACGACGACACGGTAGCGCTTCTGCAGCGGAATCAGGCGGATTTCGACAACTTCCGAAAAAGGAACGCCTCGGTCCGGCTGGACAGCTACGAAGAGGGCAAGCGCGACTGCATCAAGGCGCTGCTGCCGGTGCTGGACGACTTTGACAGGGTCGCACAGAGCGATCCGACTGCGGAAGGCTGGGCGGACGGCGTGAAGCTGGTGCATAAAAAGCTAGCCGACATCCTGCACAAGGAAGGACTTACCGAGATCCCGTCGGACGGCGCGTTCGATCCGGAGCTGCACAACGCGGTCATGACCGAAGCGGTCGACGGCATGGAAAGCGGCCACATCGTACAGACCTTCCAGAAGGGCTACAAGGTCAAGGATAAGATCGTTCGCCACAGCATGGTGAAGGTCTCTGAATAAGGCAAAAACAAGTAAAACACGCTTGTTTGCATAGAATAAAAAGAAACATCTTCAAAGAATTCGGAGGTATCAGAATATGAGTAAGATTATCGGTATTGACCTGGGCACTACCAATTCCTGCGTCGCGATCCTTGAGGGCGGCGACCCCGTCGTCATCCCCAACGCGGAAGGCGCAAGAACCACCCCGTCCGTCGTTGCGTTCAAGGGCAGCGAGCGTCTGGTCGGCTCCATCGCAAAGCGTCAGGCGATCACGAACCCGGATAAGACCGTCTCCTCGATCAAGCGTGAGATGGGCTCTGCCTACAAAGTACACATCGACGACAAGGACTACACGCCGCAGGAGATCTCGGCAATGATCCTGCAGAAGCTGAAGCAGGACGCGGAAGCGTACCTCGGCGAGACCGTCACGCAGGCGGTCATCACGGTCCCGGCGTACTTCACCGACAGCCAGCGTCAGGCAACCAAGGACGCGGGCCGCATCGCGGGCCTCGAAGTGCTGCGTATCATCAACGAGCCGACGGCGGCTTCTCTGGCGTACGGCCTCGATAAGGAAACGAACCAGAAGATCCTGGTCTACGACCTCGGCGGCGGCACGTTCGACGTCTCGATCCTGGAGATCGGCGACGGCGTATTCGAGGTGCTGGCAACGGCGGGCAACAACCGTCTCGGCGGCGACGACTTCGACCAGCGCCTGATCGACTACATCGCGTCCGACTTCCTCCGCAACAACGGCATCGACCTCCGCAAGGACAAGATGGCGCTGCAGAGATTGAAGGAAGCGGCGGAGAAGGCAAAGATCGAGCTCTCCGGCATGACCCAGAGCAACGTCAACATCCCGTTCATCACGCAGGGACCGAGCGGCCCGCTGCACCTCGACTGCACGATCACCCGCGCAAAGTTCAACGAGCTGACCGCGGACCTCGTCGACAAGACGCGCGTCTGCGTCCAGAAGGCCATGGCGGACGCGGGGCTCAAGAACAGCGACATCAACAAGGTCATCCTCGTCGGCGGTTCGTCCCGTATCCCGGCGGTGCAGGAGATGGTCAAGAACATCACCGGCAAGGAGCCGTTCAAGGGCATCAACCCCGATGAATGCGTCGCGATCGGCGCGGCCATCCAGGGCGGCGTGCTCGGCGGCGAGGTCAAGGACATCCTGCTCCTCGACGTCACGCCTCTTTCGCTCGGCATCGAGACCGTCGGCGGCGTGTTCACGCGGCTGATCGAGCGCAACACGACCATCCCGACCAAGAAGAGCCAGATCTTCTCGACCGCGGCGGACGGACAGACCAGCGTCGAAGTCCACGTGCTGCAGGGCGAGCGTGAAATGGCGCAGTACAACAAGAGCCTCGGCCGGTTCCAGCTGGCCGGCATCGCGCCGGCGCCTCGCGGCGTTCCGCAGATCGAGGTCACGTTCGACATCGACGCGAACGGCATCGTGCACGTCTCCGCAAAGGACCTCGGCACGGGCAACCAGCAGCAGGTGACGATCACCGCGTCCACGAACCTCAACGAGGACGAGATCAAGAAGGCGGTCGCGGAAGCGGAGCGCTACGCGGCGGAGGATAAGCAGCGCAAGGAAGCGGCGGAGAACCGCAACCATGCGGACCAGCTCGTGTACACGACCGAAAAGACGCTGAAGGAGCTCGGCGACAAGATCGACGCGGGCGACAAAGCGAAGGTCGAAGCGGCGGTCGCAGACCTCAAGAAAGCGCTGGAAGGCACCGACGACGCGCGCATCAAGGAAGAGACCGAGAAGTGCACGAACGTGAGCTATGAGGTCTTCGGCAAGATCTATCAGCAGCAGGCGCAGCAGCAGCCGGGTGCGGAGCCGAATCCGAACAACGCGCAGCAGCCGCCGAAGGACGATGTGGTCGACGCGGACTACACGGTGGTCGACTGATACACACAACTTTCACAGGGAACGGATCGGGCAGGCGTGCGTCTGCCCGATCGTGAGGTAGATTCGTGGAGAGCAAGAGAGATTATTACGAGGTGCTCGGCGTAGAAAAGAACGCCTCGGACGCGGACATCAAGAGCGCGTTTCGCAAAAAAGCAAAGACCTGTCATCCGGACCTGCATCCGGGCGACGCCGCAAAGGAGGCCGAGTTCAAGGAGCTGAACGAGGCCTATGAGGTGCTGTCCGATCCCGAAAAGCGGTCGAAGTACGACCAGTTCGGGCACGCGGCGTTCGATCCGACGATGGGCGGCGGCAATCCGTTCACCGGCGCGACGGGCTTCGACGGCTTCGGCGACATCTTCAGCACGATCTTCGGCGGCTTCGGCGGTCAGTCGCAGACGCGCAGCAACGCGCCGATGACCGGCGACGATATCCGCTACAACCTGACGCTGTCGTTTGAAGAGGCGGCGTTCGGCACGGAGAAGGAGATCAGCGTCACGCGCGAGGAGGTCTGCGACATCTGCGGCGGCACCGGCGCAAAGCCCGGCACGCAGCCGCAGCGCTGTCAGACGTGCAAGGGCACGGGGCAGGTGCGCATGCAGCAGAACACGCTGTTCGGCGCAACGACGATCACACGTCCGTGCTCCGCGTGCCGCGGGACCGGCAAGATCATCTCCGAGCCGTGCGCGGAATGCCGCGGCAAGGGACGCGTCCGCAGACTCAAGCGGCTGTCGCTCAAGATCCCGGCGGGCATCGACGACGGACAGACGATCAACATGCGCAACGAGGGCGACGCGGGCTACAAGGGCGGTCCGAGAGGCAACCTCTACGTCACGATCTCCGTGCGCTCGCATGCGCAGTTTACGCGGCGCGGCAGCGATCTGCTGCTCAACATGAACATCCCGTACACGACGGCGGTGCTCGGCGGCGAGATCACGGTGCCGACGCTGACGGGGCAGATCAAGTACACCGTTCCGGCCGGCACGCAGATCGGCACGACGTTCCGGCTTCGCGAGCAGGGCATACAGCGGCTTCAGCAGCAGGGCAAGGGCGATCTGTTCGTCACGGTCAACGTCGAGGTCCCGCGTAAGGTCACGACGCAGGAGCGCGAGCTTCTCGAACAGCTTGCCGCGCTCGAAGGCCGTCCGGTCGTCCAAAGGAACAAAAAACGTCCCCTGAAGGACATGTTCAAGTAAACGAAAAGGAGTTGAACCCGCAAAGGTCAACTCTTTTTTTGTGTCTGCGGCTGCGAACGGGGTCTTGCAATTCACCGGAAACACCTATATAATTTATCCAAACGGCTAAGCATATCCGGGCAAAGAGGAGGACTGTCCATGAAAAAACGCATTCTCTGCACGATCCTGACGCTGCTGATGCTTGTGACGCTGTCGCTTGCGCTCCCGACGCCCGCAAAGGCGGACGCAACGCTCATCACGGCGTTCACGATGACGACGAGCAGCAATTTCAGGACGCCGGTTGCCGGGGAAGCGATCTTCTTTCCGAGCAACCTCATCAGCATTTCAAGCACCACGCCTGCGGGACTGGCGTCGAAGCTGCGGATCCGCTGCGAGTGGAAGGACTGCACGAACAACAAAACATACGATGAGGTTTACATCAAAGACGGCGTGTTCTGTCCCGGAGAATGGCAGATGACCGTCGACGTCTCCGTTACCGACAGCAACAATTACAAGGTCGATTACAACAACGACTATTTCAACACGCACAAGGATATCGTTCTCGGCGGAAAGGAATTCCGGATGACCGGAAGATCGAGCTACGGCGTGCGGTACAGGACGAGCTTTATCGTGGACGGGACCGGCGTCGCACCGGTGTTTCTGAACGACACATGCACGGCAAAGGGCAACGTCGGCGATTCGTACAGCGCGCAGCTGGTTGCGACCGGCGACGACCCGATCACATATACGAAATCGAGCGGCACGCTGCCGCCGGGCATCACGCTCTCTTCGAGCGGGCTTTTATCCGGCACGTTCACGGCCGCCGGTACATATACGTTCACGGTAAAGGCGTCGAACGATCACGGCTACGCGCAGCAGACCTGGACGTTTACCGTCAAGAACGTGACGCGCATCAAGAATTTCACGCTTGCGGTGACGTCGAACTTCACGACGCCTTCCGTCGGCGAGGCGATCAGCTTCCCGTCGGACAAGATCTACATTTCGAGCACCACGCCCTCCGGCAATATATCCGCGCTGAAGATCAGCTGCGAATGGAAGGACGTGACGAACGGACACACCTATGATCCGATCTATGCGCCGACCGGCACGTTTACGGACGGCAAGTGGGAACTCACCATCGCCGTCAGCCGCGTGAGCGACGATTATGTGCTGGAGCTCGACAGCTGGGAACCGTTCACCCTCGGCGGAAAGACGTTTCAGATGACCGGAAGGTCGTCGTCCGGCGCGCGGTTCAGAACGTCCTTCGACGTCGGCAACCCCGTCGAACCGATCGCGTCGGCCGCGGTCACGATCACGCCGCCTTCGATCGGAGCGCATCCGGATTACAGCCCCGGCCTTCCCGCAAACGCGCCGTACTATATGGGCGATTACTGCGACGATATGCACGTCAACGACGTGCTGTGGTTCGGCGGCGGCGAAACGGCGGCGAATTTCGTGTTCAGGGAAGGCAACGCCTATACCGTCCGCATCTACCTGACGCCGAAGGACGGCTACCGCTTCACGACCGCTGCGACCGCCACGCTCAACGGGATCGCGCCGGACAGCTGCGAACTGTACAACGATCAGCTCCGGATCCAGTATACGTTCCCGGTGCTGACGGCGGAGCCCGAACCGATCGCGTCGGCTGCGGTCACGATCACGCCGCCTTTGATCGGAGCACATCCGGATTACAGCCCAGGCCTTCCCGCAAACGCGCCGTACTATATGGGCGATTACTGCGACGATATGCACGTCAACGACGTGCTGTGGTTCGGCGGCGGCGAGACGGCGGCGCATTTCGTGTTCAAGGCAGGCAACGCCTATACCGTCCGCATCTACCTGACGCCGAAGGACGGTTACCGCTTCACGACCGCCACGACCGCTACGCTTAACGGGATCGCGCCGGACAGCTGCGAACTGTACAACGATCAGCTCCGGATCCAATACACGTTCCCGGCGCTGTCAAACGAATTCAACGGAACGGTCGAGTTTGATCCGAGCGATGTGCAGTTCAGAGGCACAACGCCGTATGTCGTCTATAACGGCGCGTACATGACGCCGCGTGTGATCGTGAAGGACGCGGGGGGCAATGTGATCGATGCGTCGAAATACGACGTCGCGTATCTGGAAAACAAGAATGCCGGCACGGGCTATGCGGTCGTGACGTTCAAGACACAGTACTCCGGCACGGCGCGCGGCTGGTTCAAGATCTACCTTCCGCCGACAAGCTATACGAAGGTCGAGAACGTGCAGGACGGCATCCGGGTCGAATGGAACGCGGTCCCCGGCGCGGCGGGCTATGTGGTCTACCGCAGAGCGTGGAGCACCACCACCAACGGCTGGACGGACTTTGCGCGCTGGGACAACACGACCGAGACGCACTACCTCGACGGTTATGACGCGACCCACAAGACCTACGCGGGCACGCGCTACCAGTACGGCGTCAAGGCGTATTTTGCGCAGCGCGTCGATCCGGTGTCCGGCGCAACGATCGGCGGCAACGTCGGCGACAACTACAACCTCGGCGTCGTCGGACCGCTCAAGACCACCGTGCGCATCACCACGCGCGTGCTGAACAGCGTCAAGGGCGGGTCGAAGCGGCTGACGATCAGCTGGACGCCGTCGAAGAACTTCACGGGCTATGAGGTGCAGATCGCGACGAACAGCGCATTCACCAAGAACGTCAAGACCGTGAAGATCACGGAGCCGCTGACGTCGGAGACGACGATCAAGAGCCTGAAGGCGTCGACGCGGTACTACGTCCGCGTGCGTTCGTACCATGAGTTCGAGGGCTTCACCTATTACGGCGAATGGTCGAACGTCCTGAACGCGAAAACGAAATAACGGGATACAGAAAAGCAGGAGGGGTTCGCCTCCTGCTTTTTGTATGGGATCGGGCTTATTCGGGCTGCTTGTGCGCGCTGTTCGCGCAGGCGCCGCCGAGCGCAAGGAACAGCAGCACGTCTGCGGTGTAGGTAAACGGCGCGACGAGAAGGTTTGTTCCGGCAGAGACGACATTGTATGCCGCGATCGCTTCCGATCCGTCGTGCAGCAGCTGGGTAGTGACGACCGTCCCGATGACCGGCGAGATCAGTGAATTGAACAGGATGAACAGGACAGCCGTGACGATCGTGATCGCGATCGTTCCGCTGCGCTGCACGCCTTTCAGGAAGAACACCAGTGCGGCAGCGGCCATCAGCGTGTGCACCAGGCAGATGATGATGCTATGATAGGGAGCGGTGCGGACGTCCGATAAGTAGCCGGCACCGTAATAGATGGTCTTGATCAGATTCTGCGCAAAGATCGCGAGGATCGTACACAGAAGTGCGAACGCAAACAGCGCGGTTGCGAAGATCAGCAGGGTTTTGACGGTTTTCTGTTTCATATGGGTTGTCTCCTGATGTTTATTCCAGAGTGAAGAACGCCTGTTCGCCGCGGACGTCGACGACATGCAGCACCGGCGTGTGATCCTTGGGAAGCGGGAGCGTGACCGGCAGCTTCGGCGCGCAGTTTTCGTGCACGGCGTGGAAGCACGCGCCGTCCGCAAAGCCGGTCGCGGCGTACATCGGCGCGGATTCGGCTGAAGAGAAGAAGGCCTTTTTCAGCTGCACATAGCGGCGGCCGCCCTTTTCGAGCAGCTCGGTCCGGATGCGGCAGGGCGTATTGTCGATCGGATAGCGGATCGACAGATTGTGCGCGGCGGTTTCGGTCAGCGTCGGTTCGCTCGTGATCGTCAGCTGCCGCTGTCTGAGAAGCGCGCAGGCGACGGGACTTTGGTCGACCGCAACGAACCGCCTGCCGAGCCGCGTTGCCGCCGCCGCGGTCGTGCCGCTGCCGGAGAACAGATCAAGCACCAGATCGCCGGGCTCGGAGGACGCCGCGATGATGCGCTTTAACAGCGCTTCCGGCTTCTGCGTCAGAAAACCGGTCCGCTCGCGGTCCTTCTGCTGCAAATGCTCGATGTCCGACCAGACGTCGGACGGGTAGATCAGAGAATCCTCATAATAGGTGTAGGTCTTGCCGTTCGAGCGGATCGAGAAGCCGACGCGGCCGTTCTCGTCGATGAAGCGCTTCATGTGGTTGCGCCGCTCCTGTCCGCGCGGCTGGCCGACCGCCTTGATGTTGAACAGGACCTTTTTCGTCTTGCGGTAGAAGAGGATCGTGTCGTGCTTTCTCGGATAGCAGCGCGTCGCGCGGCCGCCGGAGCGGTACGCCCAGACGATCTCGTTCATAAAGTTCGATTCGCCGAAGATCTCGTCCAGCAGCAGACGCGCCTTGTGCGACATGCGGTAATCGAGGTGCAGATAGATCGAGCCGCGCGCGTCCAGAAGCCGATGACAGCCCTGAAGGATCGTTTTGAGCCATGAGAGGTAGCTTTGCTCGTCCAGCTTGTCCTCATACAGCACGACGGTCTGCGCCTGCTTGCCCTTGCCGATCTTCATCTTGAACGACTCGCCCGTGCGAAACGGCGGATCGAGATAAATCAGCCGCACGCTGTTTTCGTAGCGCGCAAGAAGCTCTGAAAGCGCATCCTCCGCCTTTGCAAGATAGAACGTCCCGTCGCCGCCCGAAGCGTGCAGCTCCTCCGTACAGTAAACGCGCATAGCCGCCTCCGAAATCTTTTTCTTCATTATACAATATATGGTATCGAAAAACAAGCGGAAAAGCCACATCTTGTACATTTTTTGTACACAAATCGGTCCTTGCGGCAAGCGCCGCCGCGTGATACAATACGGGAAACGGAGGAACGGCAATGGCAAGGGTGGATCCGATCGAACGAAAGATCTATATGTGCATCGCGGGAAGCGAGGAGGGGATCAAGGCGCGGGACATTGCGCGCGCGGTGCGCGCCGACGCGTCGACCGTCAACCACTTCCTGTACGCGTCGCCGTTCATGAAGGAGCTGTGCTGGCAGGACGACGAGTATTGCTGGCACGCCCAGATCCCGCAGACGCGGCCGCACTACGGGCTTGCGGAGTTTGCGGGCTTCTATTCCTCGGTCAGAGAGTTTCTGGACATGGACGAGCATCGTTTTCTGGAGCTATTAAAGCTCGGCTGTGAGAACGTCGGCCGGAACCTCAACGACACGCGCGGGCTGTTCCATTCGTTCGCGGACGCACGGCAGACGATGCGCGATCTCTTCCGCGACCTCAAAGAGTTCGGCTATCCCGAACAGCTGTCCGGCAACTGGGAGATCGTCTTTGAGCTGCGCATCAAAAAATCGAAGCATATCCGCATCTACGCCGACGTGCTGCTGGTCACAAAGCGGTACGCGTTCTCGCTCGAATTCAAGATGAAGGACCGGATCGAGCAGGAGGAGGTCGATCAGTGCGCGAAGTACTGCGAATACCTCGACGTCATCTTCGGCGACGGGTACGAGATCGTGCCGGTGCTGGTGCTGACCAAGGCCCGCGATCTCTACGAGGACGCCACGGTGTCCGATACCGACGCCTCGGTGCAGGTCTGCTCCGGCGACATGCTCTACAACGCGCTGGACTTTTACCTCGGATTTATCCGGTAAAACTGTAGCACTTTTGCGTTTCGGATTGTCTGTATCACAGAACCCGCAGAAGGAGACACGCGAAAATGAAACGAAAGATCCTGTGCTGGATGACCCTGATCGCAATGACCGCAGCGCTTTCGGCATGCAAAAGCGCAGAGCTTCACGCGACTGTGACGCTGACGGAACAATGGTGGACCGGATGGACGAGGGAACAGCCGGAGCCGACTGTCACGACGTTTGCGGACGTTGCGGAGGGAACCGTACTCTATGACAGCGAATACGACGGGACGATCACGGTAAGCAGCGTGACGGAAGAGGCGATCGGGCTGCGGATCGAGCATTCCTGTTTTACGGAACCGAATGAGAACGGAACAATCAACCTGACGGCAGCACCGATCGAAACGCTCACGGTGCAGCGCGGAGAGGAAAAGGAGCTTGTGACGCAGACCCTGGATGCAGGCGTCGTTCTGCGGATCGCATATTCCGTCGGGGAATAGGCCGCAGGGATCGGCGTTTTCGTGAGATGCGGCGGGACGCCGAGGTCGGCGTCCCCTACGATTCCGTCGGCATGAAAAAGCGAAGAAGCATGAAAAAGTCCGGAAAAATCTGAAAAAAAGGGTTGACAAAGGGCGGGGGAGCGTGTATTATATCCAAGGTTAAGTTCCGTCGCCAAAGACAGCCGGTGTCGCATTGCGTGTAAATCCTGCCGAGGTAGACCCGATAGCACCTTTTGTTTTCGAGTCCTCCGTTTCTGCGACGGAGGGCTTTTCACATTACAAGGAGGTGCAACCATGGCAAATGCAAAGATTCTCGAGATGAAGGCTGCAAAGGTCGCCGAGGTTGCGGACAAGGTCCAGAAGGCAAAGTCCGTTATCCTGTTCGACTATCGCGGGCTGACCGTTGCCGAGGATACCGCGCTGCGTGCCGAATTGCGCAAGGAAAACGTTGAGTATGTCGTTCTGAAGAACCACTGTGTCCGCCGTGCTTTTGATCAGCTCGGTCTCGAGGGCGCAGACGATATGCTTCACGGCACCAACGCGTTCGCATTCGGTTACGAGGATGCGGTGGCCCCAGCAAGAGTGCTCAAGAACTTCATCAAGAAGGCAAAGAAGTGTGAATTCAAGGGCGGTATCGTCGAAGGTAAGGTCACGACGGCTGCCGAAGTCGAAGCGATCGCAGATCTGCCGAGCCGCGAAGTGCTCATCGCACGTATGCTGGGCAGCATGATGTCGCCGATCTCCGGTCTCGCAATCGTGCTCGACCAGATCGCGAAGAAGCTCGATCCGAACGCTGCTTCCGCGGAAGCATAACAACCGAAACGGCATAGCCGTACAAACCACAAAATCAAAAATCATTTTTTAAGGAGAAAAATCATGAATAAGGAACAACTGATCGCCGATATCAAGGCAATGTCCGTTTTGGAACTCAACGAACTCGTTAAGGCGCTCGAAGCAGAGTTCGGCGTTTCCGCAGCAGCAACCGCAGTCGCAGTCGCAGGCCCCGTCGCCGCAGCTGAAGAAGTGGAAGAGAAGACCGAGTTTGATGTCATCCTGAAGGACATCGGACCGGAGAAGATCAAGGTCATCAAGGTCGTCCGCGAGCAGACCGGTCTCGGCCTCAAGGAAGCCAAGGAAGTTGTCGACAACGCGCCCAAGGCCGTCAAGGAAGGCATCTCCAAGGAAGACGCAGAGAAGATCGTCGAAGCGTTCAAGGCAGTCGGCGCAACCTGCGAGATCAAATAATTGCATCCAAAACAGCAAAGAGACGGGAGCGTCCCGCCTCTTTTTTCATGCGCTGAAAAAACCTCCCGCCGGAAGCACCGGAGGGAGGTTTGCATTGTTACGGGAACAGGATCGGCACGACGGCGTCATACAGCGCTTCGAACTTGCCGGAGAAGCAGATCAGCAGGAACACCGCCGCGGCAAGCAGGATGATGTACGCGATCAGTCGCAGAATGAGGCAGGCGAGGGAGAAGCGCTTGCGCGAGATGTTCTTCGTCTTGCCGCAGCCCCACACGAGCATGAAGATGAAGCCGACGACCGGGATGCAGAACAGCAGCATCGAAAAGATGTAGCCTGCGGTCGTCATCAGCGAGCGCGTGTCGCTGGCAAGCACCGGCGCGGGCGCGGGCGTCTGATTCACCGGCGCATTGGAAACGGGAGCTGCGGGCGTCGGAGGAACTGCCTCCGGCGCGGGCGTCGGCGCAAAGACCGGCGCGGGCGAGGGTTCCGGCACAAATGTCGGTTCCGGCACAGGCTCCGGCTCCGGTTCGGGCGCAGGTTCGGCAGCCGGGACCTCCGGCATCGCTGCGTCGGAGGCAAACACCTCCGGCGCGGGCTCTTCAACCGGCTCGGCAGGCACGGGCTCCGGCACGGGCTCCGGTTCGGGTTCCGGCGCAAAGACCGGTTCGGGCTCCGGCTCCGGCGCAAAGACCGGTTCGGGCTCCGGTTCGGGTTCGGGAGCGGGGACGACTGTCTCCTGCGCCGCACCGAGCAGGGACGCGCCGCAGAAATAGCAGAACTTTGCCTGATCGTTCAGGACTTGGTTGCAAACGGGACAGGTTTTCATGGGATCTCCTTTCTGGAACATTCGACGGAAACGGTTTCGCCGTTCAGCCAAAACGTCACGGAACCGTCGCAGTCTGTGCGATAAAACGCCGTACGGGTCTCGTACAGCAGCGAAAGCGTTTCAAGGTGCGGATGGCCGTACTCGTTGTCCTTCCCGCACGAGGCGACCGCGTAATCCGGATCGACCGCAAGGAAGAACGCGTAATACGACGAGGTCGACGAACCGTGATGACCGAGCTTCAGCACGTCGGCCTTCAGCATCGAGCGCGGGTATGTGTCAAGCATCCGGCCCTCGGCCGTCGCTTCGGCGTCGCCGGTCAGAAGCACCGCGGTCTCGCCGTACCGGACGTGCAGCACGACGGACGTATCGTTGACCTCCTCCGGCACATCGTAGGACGGGATGGGGGAAAGCACGGTTACCGTGCAGCTGTCCGCCCACGGTATGTTCATGCCGCCGGACACGTCCCGATTCGTATAGTACGCGCCGACAGGATAGGCGTTCTGCACCGCGCGCATCGCGCCGATGTGGTCCGCATGCGGATGCGTCGCCACAACGACGTCAAGCGATTCCACGCCGTTTGCGCGAAGCGTCGCGTCGACGGCGTCGAAGGCGTCGGCAGGTCCGGCGTCCACGAGCATCGTTTTGCCTTCGGGCGAGATCAAAAGGATGCTGTCGCCCTGCCCGACGTCGATCACAACGACCGTCAGCGCGTCGCCGTCCGCACGGGAATCGGCGGGGCGTTCGGCCTTCAGCTTCTCCCACAGCGCTTCCCTTTCGGCCGCAAACGCGTCCGGCTCGTCCGCGTGGACGCAGCTGTGGAGACTTGCACAGCCGGTCAACAGCAGCACAAACGCCAAAAGACACGAAAGCAGTCGAAGCAACGGTTTCATGCCTGTATTATACAATACTTCCGCAGGCTTTGCAAGCGTTCACAGGCGCGGTTTTATACTTTTCCGCACGCGCCGATTCGGGCCGGTCCTCCTCGCGCACAAGGCGCGCGATCTCGCCGCGCAGACGCAGCATCAGGATGCGATAACGGATCTGTTCCAGCATATTCATGTTCCTCCCCGTTTGTTCTTTCTTCTGCCTTGAATGCAAAGGTGAAGTTAGGGTGATATATCCTTTGCAGCGAGAAACGGATAAAAGAAAGCGTTTCAGGAAGGATCAGCCCTGCTCAGGATCGCATTCAAGATGGATTATTGTTGATCTCAGCCTAACCGGAGCAA
>CAKJYC010000041.1 GCA_918244965.1 Clostridiales bacterium
GCCTTATCTCACATATTCTTTTTCGATGCTGACTCCACTCTTGATTTCCCGATTTTTCGCACGGTATCCCACCGCGAAAAACGCCAAAAGGGCGCAAAGAAGCCTGAAAAGTAATGGTATACTTTTCAGGCTTCTTTTATGAAAAAGAGCGCCATAATGATACGTAAATCTAACTAAAAGCGCCAAAATGATACACACTTCATTCCATGGAAATCACTATTGTCACATTCTCATTTCCGAGCAAATCCTTCATTTGCGCCGCTGTTTTATCGGTGATGTGTCCGAGGCGCGTGTACGCCCATGAGTTGGAGCCGTAGAACACGACGATCTGATCGCCGGAATAGAGGACGATATCGCCCGCCTGAGTCTTAATCTGCGCGTCGTTTCTCGGCAGGCTTGTTCCGAGCGAACCGACCTGCTCGAAGCCGCCGTACATGGACATATTGATTCTGATCGGCTGATCTTTGACGAGCTCCGCAAGTGCCGCGACCGATTCGTTTTCTTCCCAGTCGACGGTAACGGTCGCGCCGTCGATCTTCATTTTCAGCGTCTTCATGATCGGGTTTTCCTCTGTTTCTTCGGATTTGCTTTCCGTTGGGACGCCGGTCGTCTCGGATGCCGTTTGCTCATCGGCTTTTTGAGAAGGTACTTCCGTTTGAAAAGCCGTATCCGTTTCCGGGGCAGTGTTGCTGCCGCCGCAGGCGGAAAAGCAGATCAGCAGCATACAAACGGCAAGCACGGCAATGATCTTACCTGATCTGTTTTCCGAATTCATACGCTTTCTCCAGTTCGGCAGTGCGGCCGTTTGCTTCGCCGGCATCGTTGATGCCGCCGCAGAATAATGATCCTGCGAATTCTGCTTTTTCAAAGCAATCAATCCATCCTCGCAAACCGCTGACGGCTTTTTCGGGAACGTAAGTTTCATCTTCCGCGGCGACCGACAGCATATAGATACTGCGGAACTTGTAATCGGACGGATAAAGCGGATTCATACGGTCAAGCAGCGTCTTCATCTGACCGCTCATCTCATAATAATAGATCGGCGTGACGAACACCAGCGCGTCGGCGTTCCTGACCTTCTCGGCAATCTCCGCGGCGTCGTCCTTCAGCACACACTTCTGCGTCTTCTGACAGGCAAGACAGCCGATGCAGAATCTGATCTCTTTGCCTTTCAGACTGACGGCTTCGAC
>CAKJYC010000042.1 GCA_918244965.1 Clostridiales bacterium
AAGCCACGGCCACGCCGAAGCCGTCCGGTTCCGTCAAGCCGACGGCGACCCCAAAGCCCACCAAGACGCCCAAGCCGACCGCGACGCCCAAGCCCACCAAGACGCCCAAGCCGACCGCCACGCCGAAACCCACCAAGACGCCCAAGCCGACGGCGACCCCGAAGCCCACCGCTACGCCGAAGCCGACCGCCACAGCGAAGCCGACCGCAGATAACACGTCGTATGAGCACGGCCCGGACGGCGTCGTAGCCTGCGCAAAGAATCAGCTCGGCGATCCGTACGTGCTCGGCGACGAGGGACCGGATTCGTTCGACTGTTCCGGGCTTGTCTATTACTGTCTGAAAAAGTGCGGAGTCAGTGTGAGCCGCCGCAACGCCTATACCTATTCCAACAACGACAACTGGAAGCGGATCGACTCCGTGGACGACCTCAAAAAAGGCGATCTGCTGTTCTTCAAGAGCGATACGAGCGAAAAGGTCAACCACGCCGCGATCTACATCGGCGGCAAAAAATTCATCCACGCGAGCGCCAGCAAGGGGCAGGTCGTACAAAGCTCCTTCTCCTCCTA
This sequence comes from Clostridiales bacterium, assembly GCA_918244965.1. Lineage (GTDB taxonomy): Bacteria > Bacillota > Clostridia > Christensenellales > CAG-138 > UBA3792. The sequence continues at coordinate 569 of CAKJYC010000042.1, forward strand.
CTGGTACCGCAATTTCGTGTGCGGGAGGCGCGTATTCAACTGATGTCCTGCACGATCTGTCCCCGAACCTGCAACATTGACCGTTCAGCCGCAGCCGGGTTCTGCGGCTGTTCTTCCGTTGTGCGCGTCGCGCGGGCGGCGCTGCACTTCGACGAGGAACCGTGTATTTCCGGCACACGCGGCAGCGGCACGATCTTCTTCTCCGGCTGCAACCTGAAGTGCATCTTCTGTCAGAACATGGTCCTGCAGAACGGAACGCTGGGCGAAATCTTTTCCGTCCCCCGCCTTGCCCGAACGATGCTGAAGCTGCAGGCGATCGGCGCGCACAACATCAATCTCGTCACGCCGACGCCGCACCGCGACGCGCTTGTCGAGGCGCTGCGGCTTGCAAAAAACGACGGACTCAGCATTCCCGTCGTCTACAATACGAACGCGTACGAGACCGTCGAAACGATCCGCGCCTATGAAGGGCTGGTCGATGTGTACCTGCCGGATCTCAAGTATGTCGATCCGCGTCTGTCGCTGATATTTTCAAAGGCTTCGGACTACTTCGATACGGCGATCGAAGCGATCGCGGAAATGATCAAGCAAACGGGCTTTCTTGCGCTCGATGAAAACGGGATCGCGACAAGGGGTGTGCGCATCCGGCATCTGGTGCTGCCCGGCTGCGTGTTCGATACGCGAAACGTGCTGGACGCGATCAAAGAACGCTTCGGCACGGACTGCCCGCTGTCGCTGATGTCGCAGTATACGCCGATCCCGGAATGCAGGATGAAGCCGCTCGACCGTCCGCTGACCCGGCGCGAGTACGACGCCGCGCTCGATTACTGTCTGTCGCTGGGCTTTACGAACGTGTACACGCAGGACTTGACAAGCGTCGGCCGGTCGTTCACACCGCCGTTTTCGGATCATGTTGAGATATAAAACAAGGGACTGTTCAAATGCGTTTTGAACAGTCCCTGTTGTTATGCAAAAACGGATTCCAGATATGCCGCGACGCCGCCGGATTCGCACGAGCCGATGACCAGATCGGCTTTTTGTTTGACCGTTTCGTTGCCGTTTGCGACGCAAACGCCCGTGCCCGCCCATTCGATCATGTCAAGGTCGAGCGTATTGTCCCCGATCGCGGTGACCTCCTCACGCGGAACGTGCAGCATGCCTGCGACCTTTTCGAGCGCACTGCCCTTGGTCGCCGAGACCGAGCCGATCTCGATAAAGCCGGGCTTGGAGCACAGCACGGACAGGTGCTTCGGCAGCAGCGCGCGGATCTCCCGATACAGCTCTGCTTCCTTCTCCGGATCGACCGCGAACAGCACCTTCGGCGTGTTGTCAAGCGGGCGGTACAGAAGATGCGGGTCCTCGACAAACGGCAGGTGCAGCGATCCGGTATACTGTGCGGTGAACGCATTCGCCTTGCGAAAAACGACCGTATCCTCCTCATAGATCTGCGCGTGGATCCCGAATGCGTCGGCCACGGCGAACGCCGTCACGACGTCCTCCGGCCGCAGGTAGTTCGCGTACAGGTGCGCGCCGGTCCTGCCGTCGGAGATGACCGCGCCGCCGTAATGGATCAGCGGCGTATAGAGCGAAAGCGATTCGCGGATCTGCTTCGTGCCCAAAAACCCGCGCCCGGTCGCAAGCACGACCGTAACACCGTGCGCTTCGGCAAGCCGGATCGCGCTTTTCAGCCGCTCGTCCGGCAGCTTGCCGGTCATGACCAGCGTATCGTCGATGTCAAGCGCAAGCAGCTTCATGCGTCAAAGTGCCCCCGCCGCATCCATTTGCGGAACGCCTCGTGCACCTCGCCGGCCATGTATAAGGATCCTACGGCAAGGGTCGGTTCGGTTCCGCGCGCGGCCGTTTCGATCGCGTCGTAGACCGTGTTGAACGCCGTCGCCTGTGCGCCGGCCTCCTCGATGAGCGCGGCAAGCTCCCCTGCGGGCATCGCACGCGGATTGTCCGGCGTGACCGTGAAGAACCTGCTTGCGATCGGCAGCAGCAGCCCGATCGACTGCGACACGTCCTTGTCACGCATCATGCCCATGACGATCTTCGCCTTTTGATCGGGGAACAGTCTCCGGAACGTCTCGACCGTGCCGCGCACGCCGTGCGGGTTATGCCCGCCGTCCACGAAGAACGGCGGATCCTCGCGCAAAAGCTCAAAGCGCGCAGGCCAGACCGTGTCCTTGAGACCGATGCGCAGCGCCTCGTCCGAGATCGTCACGCCCTTTTCGCGCAAAAGCTGCACCGCGTCAACGACCGTTGCGGCATTGTACATCTGATACTTGCCCAAAAGCCCCAGTCTGAGGTCGGTATAGTCCTTATAGGAAAACGTCTGCCCATGCAGATCGTATGCGCCCTCCTTGAGCGTCGAGCGGTCGACGATATGCAGCGCTGCATGATGCTTTTTGCAGGCGGTCCGAATGACCGGCAGCGCGTCCTTGTGCTCGCCGTAGAACAGCACCGTGCCGTTGTCCTTGATGATGCCGGCCTTGGCCGAGGCGATCTCCGGGATCGTGTCGCCGAGGATGTGCATATGGTCGAAGTCGATCGCAGTGATGACGGCCAGAAGCGGCGTGTCGATCACGTTTGTGGAATCCAGCTCGCCGCCGAGCCCGACCTCCAGTACGACGTAGTCACAGTTCTGCCGCGCATAGTACAAAAACGCCGCCGCCGTGATGACCTCGAATTCGGTCGCCGGATTCTCCATGGAATCCACGACCGGCGCGATCTCCGTCACGATCCCCGCAAGGTCGTCGTCCGGGATCGGCGTATTGTTGAGCTGGATGCGCTCGTTGAACCGGTCGACGTAGGGCGAAACGAACAGGCCGGTCTTGTAGCCTGCGGCGCACAGGATGCGTGAGAGCATCGCGCAGGTGCTGCCCTTTCCGTTGGTCCCCGCAACGTGGATGAATTTCAATTGCTTCTGCGGATTGCCGAGAAGATTGCACAGCTCGACCGTGCGACTGAGGCCCAGCTTGGACCCGCGCCAGTACATGCTGTGGATATAGGCGATCGCTTCTTGATATGTCATGCGTTTTTCCCTCCATTCAGTCCCTTATCGACAAGCGGATACAGCATGCGGACGGCCAGGATCTGCACCGCAGTCATGACCGCAACGAGCAGCAGCCGCAAAAGCAGATGCGCCCAGAACGGTACGCCGCCGTCGAAGTGCAGCACGTGCAGCCACAGCGTGACCAAAAACAGTGAAACCAGAAGATTCACCGGAATAATGGACAGCGCGGTGCGCAGCGTCTGCTTCTGTTTTTTGAATACAAGCCGGAACAGCAGTCCGGGCAGCACGCCGGTCAGCACGGCGTTCAGTGCAAACAGCGGATTCCACGCGTTCGCGGAGCTGGTGATCAGCGTACCGACGAGGTCCGCAATGAACGAGCAGAGCCCGCCCCATACGGGACCGAGCGCGAAGGAGCAGAGATAGATCGGGATCTCGCGGAACGTGATCCGGCTGCCTGACGGCAGATAGAACGTGAACGGATAGATCGAAAGCACGACCGCAAGCGCGGCAAACATTGCCGCAAACGTCAGCTGACGCGTCGATACCCGTTTCATTGTCGCACCTCCCTTTCCATCAATCCGAAATATTATACAACACTCTTTGCCAAAACGCAAGAAAGCTCTCAAAAATGAGAGCTTTCCATATCAGATTCCGTTAATCCTGTGCGTTTCTCTTCTTCAGGATCAGCACGATCGCCAGCGCGCCGAGGCCGATGACCGCGACCATGCCGACGATAAGGCCGATGATCAGGACCATGTTCGGGCCCGGCGTTTCGCTGTCGCCGTTCGTTCCGTCGGTCGGCTGCTTCCCGTCCGGCGTCGTCGGGTCGGTCTTGGTTTCCGGATCGACCGGCGCTCCCGATTCGAGGGGATCCTCACCGATCGGCGCGGCGGTGTTGTCGGCCGGCGCAGTGGAATCCGCGCCCTGCACGTCCGTCGGATCCGCAGACGCTTCCGCAACGGGATCGCCCGTGTTTACGGGCTCCGGCGTATCGACCGGCGTTGCCGCCGCATAGGAAGCGGGCGCCATCGGCGTCTTCGCAGGCGGCGGGGTCACAAGGCCCGTCGCTGCGCTCGTGGGCTTGTTGGACGGCATCGGCAGCGTGGACGTCTGGGGGACGGTCTGTCCCGGATTGCTGGGTTTGGGCGAGGGCGTCGGCGGTTCGGGCGTGACGATCACGGGCTCCAGCGGTGCAAAGGTCTCGTCCGCAGCGCCGTCCTCCGGCACCTCAAAGCCTTCGGTATAGACGCCGCCGACCGATTGCGGGTCGATCGTATAGGTGACCGTCTTATACGAGCTGTCCAAGCCCGTATAGGTGATGCCGTTGAACACGAAGTCGGTCGCGCCTTCCTTCTCGATGCGGAACTCGGCCTGGAACCAGAAGCCCTGCTCGTCCGTGCCGTACGGGTTGACGTAGACAAAGCGGAATTCGCCGCGATTCTGCATATTCTTCTCGAATGCGCCGGAACCGGTCATGAAGGAGCGCAGGTTCTGTTCCTCGTCGATCAGGTTGATCGAGCCGAGGGTCAGAAACTCCGGATCGAACTTCATGCTGCCGGACAGCGTGTCCAGCTTTCTGCCGTCCGGCAGATTCGGATACAGCTCAAAATTGACCTTGACGATGTCGCCGACCGTGCCGGTCGTCGTCAGGGACGCGATCAGCATCTCGCCCTTCTCCGCCGTGCCCGCCGCCTGGCTCATTGCCATGGGGAGCATCAGGATCAGCGCAAGCGCGATCAGGATTGCAGTAAAACGCTTCATATGGGGTCCTCCTGTGCGTTGATATTTCCGGTTATGCGCCGCAGGAAACGGCGCCGTGCGAAAGCGTGCGCAGAAAAAACACGCATCGCATAATTCGCTTTATACATTATAGTACATTCTTGTCGGTTCGTCAAATCCTTATTGACAAATGCCGCATTTTTCCTTATGATAGATTAGAAATACCGTGTGCGCATGCGCGCGTTCTGCTGCCGCAAACGACTGCGGCGGCGTTTTCAGGAGGATACCATGCAGGTTTACAACACCATGACCCGAAGGAAGGAGCCGCTCGTCCCGATCAAAGAGGGCGAGATCTCCATGTACGTGTGCGGTCCGACCGTATACGACTACTTCCACATCGGCAACGCGCGGCCGTTCGTCGTGTTCGACACGATGCGCCGCTACCTCGAATACCGCGGCTACAAGGTGAAGTACGTCCAGAACTTCACCGACATCGACGACAAGATGATCAACCGTGCGAACAAAGAGGGTACGACGGTCAAGGAGCTCGGCGACCGCTTCATTCAGGAATACTATCATGACGCGGACGCCCTGGGCATTGAGCGCGCGACTGTCAATCCGCGTGCGACCGAACACATCGGCGATATCATCAAGCTCGTCAAAAAGCTGATCGAAAAGGGCCACGCCTACGCGACCGACAGCGGCGACGTGTATTTTTCCGTGCGGAGCTTCCCTGGCTACGGCAAGCTGAAGGGACAGGACATCGACGACATGGAAAACGGCGCGCGCATCTCCCCCACCGAGCAGAAGCACGATCCCCTGGACTTCGCGCTGTGGAAGGGCGAAAAGCCCGGCGAACCGAGCTGGCCTTCCCCGTGGGCAAGGGCCGTCCCGGCTGGCACATCGAGTGCTCCGCGATGAGCATGAAGTACCTCGGCGAAACGTTCGATATTCACGGCGGCGGCATGGACCTCATCTTTCCGCACCACGAGAACGAGATTGCGCAGAGTGAGGGCGCCACGGGCAAGCCGTTCGTCCACTACTGGATGCACAACGGCTACATCAACATCGACAACCAGAAGATGAGCAAGTCCCTGGGCAACTTCTTCACCGTGCGCGACATTGCGAAGGAATACGACCTCGAAGCCGTGCGCATGTTCCTGCTCTCCGCAAACTACCGCAATCCGGTCAACTTCTCGCGTGAGCTGATGGAACAGACCGTGACGAGCCTGCAGCGCCTGTACACCGCGCGCGACCGGCTCTTCGATACCGCGGTCGACGAAACGGCGGACGATTCCGACGTGCAGGCGCAGCTTGACGGATTCCGCGACCGTTTCAACGAGGCGATGGACGACGATCTCAACACGGCCGATGCCTTGGGCGTGCTGTTCGACCTCGCCCGCTGGATCAACGTGTTTGCGACCGGTGCGCACACATCGGCCGCCATCGAGGCGGTCAAAGCGCGTTATGCCGAGCTGAACGGCGTCCTCGGCCTTGTCGTCAAGGAAAAGAAGGAGGACTTCCCGGAGGAAGCGCTTGCGCTTTTGCAGGCCCGCAAGGCCGCGAAAAAGGCAAAGGACTGGGCAAAGGCGGACGCGATCCGCGAAGAGCTCAAGACAATGGGTTTTGCCGTCGAGGATACCAAAGACGGTTCCAAGCTGAAAAAGCTGTAAACGAATAAACAAATAAAGGAGAACTACTATGGGTTTACTGTTTCCGGTACTTCTTCTCTTGATGAGCGCCTACGTTCTGGTCGGTGCGATCAAGGGAAATGGCAGACTGTTCTCGCTGGAGAACTTCAAGGACGACTGTAAGGAAAAGGGCAAGAAGGTCCTTCGCGCGATCTATTTCGCACTTGCCGGGATCATGCTGCTGATGGCGGTCGTGAACTTTGCGCAGTCCTCGCTGTACGGCAGCTCGCAGGCCTATTACCGTGTCACCGACGCATACCGCGAGTCGTTCCCGGAGCTTGCCAAGGACGAGCTGGTTTATACCGCAACATCGCAGTCGAGCGGCATGTCCTGCCTCGGCACGACGTCCTCCGGTCAGACGAAAACGATCAAGGCCGATCCGACCAGCCAAACGCTGACGCTGGAGCAGCTTTCTGCGCTGATCAACAAGGCTGCCGAGAATCACCAGGACGAGCTGGACAAGTATTTCCCTGTCACCAGCGCCGGTCTGATGAGCTGTCTGGGCGGCAGTCAGCGCGATTACAGCAAGTATTATGAGCAGACCAATCTGATCAAGGTCGTCAACGGCGAGGATGTGCCCGTGTACGCGACCACCGATGCCGAGAAGGCGGAAGGCCACGTCGTCTACACCTCGTCCTACGGCAAGGTCCGCTCCGACGCGAACGACGGCTCCTTTACCTCCAAGCTGTACGGGTTCCTCTCGCCCACGCTTCTGACGGTCCTGAACTACGTGTTCCTCGGCCTCGCAGTCGCGATGCTCGTGCTGCTGTTCGTGATCACCTCGAAGTTCACGGACAAGGAGAAGCTCAGAAAGGCCAGAGCGCAGCAGTCCGGCGTCGGCGCGTCGATGCCCTCCGGTGCGTTCAACTTTACCGAAGAAGACAAGAAATAAACGATACCTGCAGAGAAAAGGCCGTGCCCCGATCGGGGCACGGCCTTGTTATTGTTTTGCGATCAGAAGATCTCCTTGAGGATCAGGTCGACGAGCGCGGTGAACTTCGCTTTCGCCTTCTCCGCCGTTTCGGTGACCTCCGCGTGGGACAGCGGCTGATCGAGCACGCCCGCCGCCATGTTGGTGATCAGCGAGATGCCGAGCACCTTCATGCCGCAGTGCGCCGCGCACATGGTCTCCGGCACCGTGGACATGCCGACCGCGTCCGCGCCGATGATACGCGCCATGCGGATCTCCGCCGGAGTCTCGTAGCACGGACCGGACATCATGAGGTACACGCCCTCCTGCATCGCGATGTTGTTGCGGATCGACAGGTCGATCATGCGCGCGCGCAAATTCTTATCATAGACGTTGCTCTGGTCCGGGAAGCGCGGGCCGAATTCGTCGAGGTTTTTGCCGATCAGCGGATTGCTGCCCGACAGGTTGATGTGGTCGGTGATCAGCATCAGGTCGCCTGCGTGGAAGTTCATGTTGACGCCGCCCGCCGCGTTGGTGACCAGCAGGTTTTCGACGCCGAGCTTCTTCATCGTGCGCACGCCGAGCGACAGCAGCGCCTGCGGATAGCCCTCGTAATAGTGGAAGCGGCCCTGCATGGCGATAACGGTCTTGCCGTACTTTTCGCCGATGACGAAGCGGTTCTTGTGCCCGATGACGGCGGACACCGGATAGCCCTCGATGTCGGCATAGTCGACAAAGCGCTTGTTTTCGAGCGTTTCGGCATAGTCGCCGAGGCCGCTGCCGAGGATCAGGCCGACCGTCGCCTTGTCCGCGCCCTGTTCCTTCAGAAGCGCGACTGCGTTGTTAATGATTTGCATGATGTCCATCGTTTACTCCTCCCAGATATCCTTTAAGAATGATTCGCCTTCCCGCCATGTTTCGCCGGTCAGGTATTCGTAGATCGTTGCGCCGATGTCGGAGAACTGCCGCCGCACGCCGAGGTTGACGTCGTGCCGGATGTGCTTGCCCGCAATCAGCAGCGGGATGTATTCGCGCGTGTGGTCGGTGCCGGGGAACGTCGGATCGCAGCCGTGGTCCGCGGTCACCATCAGGATATCGCCCTCCTGCATGGCAAGGTACATCTCCGGCAGATGCGCGTCGAAGTATTCGAGCGCTCTTCCGTAGCCCTCCCAGTCGTTGCGGTGGCCGTAAAGCATGTCGGTGTCGACGAGGTTCGTGAAGATGAAGTCCCCCGTCCCCTCGTCGAGGAAGCGCTGCGTGGCGCGGATGCCGTCCGGATTGTTCTTGGTGTGGTCGACGGTCGTGATGCCGCGGTGACAGAAGATGTCCTCGATCTTGCCGATGCCGACGACGTCCATGCCCTTTGCGGCAAGCGCGTCCAGGATCGTGTCCTTGAACGGCGCAACCGCGTAGTCCTTGCGGTTCTCGGTGCGCTTGTAGTCGCCGCTGCCGCCGAGGAACGGTCTTGCAATGACGCGGCCGACAAGGTATTCGCCGGTCAGCATTTCGCGCGCGATCTCACAGATGCGATAGAGCTCGTCAAGCGGAATGACCTCCTCGTGCGCGGCGATCTGGAACACGCTGTCCGCGCTGGTGTAGATGATCGGCTTGCCGGTCTTTACATGCTCGTCGCCGAGCTCCTGAATGATCTGCGTGCCGCTCGCCACGACGTTGCCGAGCGTGCCGCGGCCGATACGCGCCTCGAACGCGTCCATGAATTCCTTCGGGAAGCCGTTCGGATACGTCTTGAACGCTTCGGAAAGCGCAAGGCCCGCCATCTCCCAATGGCCGCAGGTGGTGTCCTTCGCATGCGTCTGCTCAGCGCACTTCCCGTAACTGCCGATCAGTTCGTCGTCCGTTTTCGGCAGGCGGCAGCCGTCGATGTGCGCAAGGCCGAGCCTGCGCATGTTCGGCACGTCGAGATGTCCGCGTTTTTCAAATATGTTGCAGATGGTGTTTGCGCCGACGTCGCCGAAATCCGCTGCATCCGGAAGATACCCGATCCCCGCGCTGTCCAGCACGATCAGAATGGCTCTTTTTTTCATAGCGATACCCCTTGTATGTACTTTTGTATATTTTACCATACAAGGGTCGGATTCGTCAATCCGTTTAGCCACGGAAACCGCGTTTTGAGCCGCGCATGCACCTCCGTACGGCAGGCCTCTCCGTACGGATCGCCGACGATCAGCCGCACGCGTTCCGCGATCATGGACACGAATTCCAGGTTGCCGGGCGGGTCCTTCGGGCTGACCTGCCGGCCGCCGGTATATGCGCGCAGCACCTCCGGGTCGGCGGTTCTCCACGCCTGTGCAATCGCGTACTGCATCGAGCGCGCGATCATCGGCCTTGTAGTATCCATTGCCGTGCCGATCCGCGTATAAAGCGTGCGCTGTATGCTCTGCCGTTCCCGCGGATCGCCGGTCACAAACAAATACGCCGCATAAAAGATGTACCGGTATCCCAGAAGCGCGGTCGGCACGCGCAGAACACGCATGACCGCGTTGATCGCCCCGCCTGCCATCTGTTTCCATTCGCACGAAAGCCCTTGTTCTGTGTAAGTCTCCTGCATATTCAATTCATTTACACCCCTTTTTCAGTTGCGCGGATCTGCTCTGCCGCACGAAACAGAAACGCCGCATTGGACGGCGCAGCGCGTTCCGACTGCACCGTGTTTCCGAACGTCTCATACAGAACGTTCGGATCGGCACGCGTCCACGCGGCGTCGATCGCATGACGCATGGCGTGCTCCACCCCCGGAGCGTCCATTCCGAGCTCTTCGGCAGCGACCTCGTACAGATCGCCGACCGCGCCGAGATCGGTCGAACGCTTCAGCCCGGCCAGCAGCCGGATCCCCGCGCAAAGGCATGCAAAGCCGACCAGCGAGACCGGAACGCCGATCCGCTGCAGAAAGCCGGAGATCAGCGTTTCACGGTCGGTCTGCCGTACCCGGCCGGAGCCGAGCGCACACACCCGTGTCAGGACCGCCGCAGGATCTGCGTCCGGAGAAAAGCAGAAGGTCAGCCCGTCTACCGGATCATCGCCGTTCGGCTGTCCGTACAGATAGATCCGCTGCGGCCAGTTGAGCGGACGCCGCCGCCACGCCGAACGCAGGAACTGCGCATCGGTCAAAAGCAGCGCGTCGAACGCGTCGCGGAACATCCGCTCCGCCGACTCGGCCGCCGTCCCGGTCACACAAAGCGTACAGCCGGACCCGTTTGCCGTCGTCCGAAGGCGCCGGGCAAGCCCACGATCGTCCGTCATCAGCAAAACCCGCATCGCTGTATTCACCCCCCATCCGCAACGATTCTTGCACGGTTCGACGGCGGATTCCACCGGAACGTGTTACAGATCGCGGCAAACGTATGAAGAAACGGTTACGCGCCGAACAGCGTTTGCCGCATCCATTCGGCATAGACACAGTATCCGCGCGTGGGATCGCTCAGGAATACATGCGTCACCACGCCGATGAGCCGCCCGTCCTGGATGAGCGGACTGCCGCTCATGCCCTGCACAATGCCGCCGGTCTTGTCCAGCAGGTCGGGGTCCGTGATCTCGATCATCATCCCCTGCGTATCCGGCGAGGACTGCATGTCCACGCGGATCACGCGGACCGTGTACGCCCGTCGTGTGTCGTCGACCGTCGAGAGGATGTATGCGTCGCCCCGATGCGCCGCCTTGCCCGGCGCGATCTCGTAAAGCCGCCTGTCCGGATCCGAAAACGCCGTCAGCGTGCCCCCGATGCCGAACGGCGTGTTGCGGGACACCGTCGCAATTGCATCCTCGCGCGCGGTCGAAAACCGTCCGACAAGCTCGCCCGCCTGTTTGCCGCCGCCCTTTCGCACACGCACGATCTCGGCCGGCGTCAGAAACCCGGTAGCCGGCGCGATCAGCTTCTGTGTATCGACATCGTTTACGCCGTGACCGAGCGCCGCAAACGCGCCGGTATCGGGATCGTAAAACGACAGCGTCCCGACGCCGGAGGTGCTGTCGCGTACCCAGACGCCGAGGTGCCTTTCCCCGAAACGGTCGACGGCAGGCCGGACGGACACCGAGAACAGGGCGTCGTCGCGCCGGCACGACAGGACGCATTCGCCCTCCGCCTCCGCGCACAGCTTTGCAAACGACGCCGCATCCGCGATCTGTTCGCCGTTCAGCGAAACAAGCATGTCGCCCGCCATAAGACCCGCCTCGGCCGCCGGACAGACCGCGCCGCGCGCCGTGTCCACCGGCTCGAAGCCAACGATCTGTACGCCGCAGGTCTTCAGCACCACGCCGATCGTCTGTCCGCCCGCGGCGACCGTCCCCGCGTGCGTCTGCACTGAGAACGTGCGCAGCGGCACCACACCGAGCAGCGAGACCGTAACCGCCGTGTTTGCCGCGGTCTCAAGCCGTTCGTCGCCGCTTTTTCGCACGAATTGCGCGTCGGTTCTCCTTGCCGACAGAGCGGCCGCCGCAGTCGCCGTTTCGGGGCCGATGCACTCCGGCAGATGCAGCACGCGATACACGCCCGGCGAAGCGTACCAGCCGAGCATAGCCGCGCAAAGCGCTGCGGAGACGGCGCGTGCAATGTGTTTGATCCTGTTGTTCTTCATGCGCTTATCGTGCGCAAAGCGAAAAAAAGCATACAAAAAAGACCGCCGAAGCGGTCCGTCTGCAAGATGCTGTTTACTGTTTTGCTGCCGCCAGCAGCCTTCGCGCATGCTCCATGGCCGCGGCGTCGTCCTCGGCGCTGCCCATGATCCGGGCGATCTCCTTCGGGCGCTCGCCTTCACTGAGTCTGCGTGTGACGCTGTGCGTCTTGGTCTCATCGGAGAACTTATAAGCGACGTATTGCGCGTCCGCGTACGCCGCGATCTGCGGCAGGTGTGTGACGCAGAGGATCTGATGCTTTCTGCCGAGCGCACGCATCTTTTCGGCGACCGCGTTTGCGACCATGCCGGAGATGCCCGTGTCGATCTCGTCGAAGATCAGCGTCTCGATGCGGTCCGCGTCGGACAGCGCCGCCTTGATTGCAAGCATGATGCGCGACATCTCGCCGCCGCTTGCGACCTTGACGAGCGGCTTCAGCGGCTCGCCGCGATTGGCCGACAGCAGGAACGCGACCGTATCGACGCCCGTTTCGGACAGCTGCTCCTTCGGGACCGCGATGAACTGCGTTTCCATCGCCGCGTGCGGCATGCCGAGCGATTGAAGCTCATGGACCGTTTCGCGCATCAGCCGCTCCGACGCCGCTTTGCGCCGCGCAGAGACCTGTTCCGCAAGCCTGGAGAACGCTTCGACCGCGTCCCGGTACGCCTGTTCCAGCGCTTCGATGCGGTTCTCGCCGTCGTTCAGCACACGGTATTCATTGTCGATGCGATCGCGGTACGCAAGGATCTCGGCGATCGTCGCGCCGTACTTGCGCTTGAGACTCTGGATCGCGGCAAGGCGGCTTTCGGTCTGCTCTAAAAGCGCCGGATCGAAGCGGAACGCGTCGCGCCCGTCGCGCAGCTCGTAGGCGACGTCCTCCAGCGAATAGTAGGCCTCGTCGGTGCGTTCGCGCATGCTGCGGTACGCCTCGTCATAGTCGCCGATGCGGTTCAGCGCGTCGCGCGCGTCAGTCAGCGTCGACAGCGCGCCGCCCTCGGAAAAGAGCGCGTCGTACGCCGCGTTCAGACCGTCCATGATCGTCTCCGCGTTGCGCATCTTCCGCCGGTCGGCCTCCAGCTGTTCCTCTTCGCCGTCGACCGGTGACACCGCGTCGATCTCCTGCAGCTGATAGCGGATCATATCAAGACGACGTTCGCGCTCGCGCAGTCCGTTTTTCAGGATCGCCAGATCGGATTCGGCCTTCAGCGCGGCCTCGCGCGCGGCAAGCATCCGGGTCATCAGCCCGTCGGCGTCGATCTTTGCGTACGCGTCGATGAGCTGCAGATGCGTTTCCGGATTCAGAAGCGACTGGTGCGCGTGCTGACCGTGCAGATCGACCAAAAGATCGCCGACCGCCTTCAGCTCCGCGGTGCCGACCAGCGTGCCGTTGACACGGCAGACGTTGCGCCCGCTTTGTGATAGCTCGCGGTAGAGCACGAGCTCGTCGCCGTTGTCCAGCTGCTGTGCCGCAAGATACGGCCGCACGGGTGACTCCGGAGACAGCAGAAACGTCGCCTCGACCGCCGCGCGGTCCGCGCCGGTGCGGATGCTTTCGCGGCTGGCGCGCTCGCCGAGCACGAAGCTGACCGACTCGATCAGGATGGATTTGCCCGCGCCGGTCTCGCCGGTCAGTACAGAAAAGCCCGCATCGAAAGCAATGTCGGACTTATCTATCAAAGCAATATTCTGGACCTGTAAACGTGTGAGCACGCCGCCCTCCGTTACTTCATCATTTTCTGGAAGCGCTTGATGATGTCGGCGACGTTCTTGCCGTCGCGCACGGCGACGAACACCGTGTTGTCACCTGCGATGGAGCCCGCGATCTCCGGCCACTTCATGGAGTCGATCGCCTCAGCCGCGACCGACGCGCTGCCCGCCATCGTCTTGATGACGATCAGGTCGCCCGCCGACGTGATGGACACAACGCAGTTGCCGAACAGACGGATGAACCGCTCCTGCAGATCGGATTCCGCCTTTTCGACCGTTGCATATTTATAACGCCCCTCGCCGGTCAGGACCTTGATGAGCCGCAGCTCCTTGATGTCGCGCGAGACGGTCGCCTGCGTGACATTGAAGCCCTGCGCGCCAAGCAGCGCCGCAAGCTCCTCCTGCGTTTCGATGTTTTCCGCTGCGATCAGCTTTAAGATCATCGCATGTCTTTTCGGTTTCATACTCCATACCCCGTTAGATTAAGTCAGTTTTTCCGAGATCAGTCGGAACAGGTTTCGATTGCGGAAGGTCATGATCCGCGTGACGCGATCGGACCGCGTGATCGTGATGACGTCCCCTCGCGATACCGTGCGGAAGCGATCGCCGTCGGCGGCGAGACAGCCCTTGCCGTCCATCGCGATCGAAACGATCGAATCCATCGAGCAGACCACCGGCCGGAAATGCAGCGTATGCGCGCAGATCGGCGTTACGACCATGGCTTCGAGCCCGTCAAACACGATCGGCCCGCCCGCGGAAAGCGAATACCCCGTCGCGCCGGTCGACGTCGCAATGATGAGTCCGTCGCCGAACAGATCGCCGGTCTCCTGCCCGTCAACGCCGAGCGACATCTTGACCACGCCCGAAAACGAGTGCTTATAAACCAGCAGATCGTTGAAGCAGTCACGGACCGGTTCGCCGTTCACACAGACCGAAAGCATCGCACGATCCTCGATCCGGTACGCGCCGTCCTTCAGCATGCGCAGCGCTTCGCAGAAGTCCTCCTCCGTCCATTCGGTCAGAAAGCCCACGCGGCCGCAGTTCACGCCGAACAGCGGGAGCCCGTGCCGGCAGGCAATCTGCGCGGTGCGGATGAAATTTCCATCCCCGCCGACCGCCACGATCACAGCGTCATCCGGCGTCGTTCGGAAATCGTCCTCCTCCAGCAGCGCGCAGGAGAAGCCCTGCTTTTCGGCTTCACACATCAGGCGTCGACAAGCGGACGCAGTCGCCGCATTTTTGGCGTGCGCCGCAAAAGCAAGGTGCATAGTGCAACCTCCACCTGTGAATATTACGCAATCATTATACAAGCGAACTGCAGGATTTTCAAGCCGTTTATGAATAAATTTTAACAGTTTTTGCCCAAAAGATGGGCTTCTTTCACGACTTCCGGCACGATTTCCGTAAATTTATGCAAACCTGCGTCTTTTTTGGGACCGCCCTTTTGCATGTATAAAAGGAATTCGACGTTCCCCTTCGGCCCGGTGATCGGGGAAAACGACAGTCCCTCGATCGAAAAGCCGACCGAATCGGCAAACGTGAGCATTTCACGGATCACGCGCTCGTGCACAGCCGCGTCGCGGACGACGCCGTTTTTGCCGATCTCCGCGCGGCCAGCCTCAAACTGCGGCTTGATGAGCGCGACGACCTCACCCTGTTCCGCCATGCTCTGATAGAGCGGCGGCAGGATCAGGCGAAGCGAAATGAAGGAGACGTCGATCGACGCGAATGTGACGGGCTCCGAAAACCAGCCGGGTTCCATAAAGCGCGCGTTGGTGCGCTCCATGACGGTCACGCGCGGGTCGTTGCGCAGCGACCAGTCGAGCTGTCCGTAGCCGACGTCGATCGAAAAGACGTGCTTTGCGCCGTTTTGCAGCATGACATCTGTGAACCCGCCGGTCGACGCGCCGATATCGGCGCAGACGCGGCCTTTGAGGTCGATCGGGAACGTGCGGATCGCCTTGTCGAGCTTGAGTCCGCCGCGGCTGACAAACGGGATCGCGTCGCCGACGACCGTGATCTCGGCGCCCTCCGCGATCTCCTGCCCCGCCTTGTCGGCGCGCGCGCCGTTGACGCGCACCTCGCCCGCAAGGATCAGCGCCCGCGCCTTTTCGCGCGAGGGCGCCAGATTGCGGCTGACCATTTCGACGTCCAGACGAACCTTTGTCATGCTTCCTCCCTAAGCTCCTTCAAAACCTGTGCGACATGCTCCTCGGTGAGCCCGTACTTTTCGCGCTGACGGTTGACCGACGCATGCGCGATCGGCTCTGCGGGCAGCGCGACCGAGCGCACGCGGCACGGATTCGTGCGCAGCGCAATGCGCTCGCCGAGCGAGACCGTATTCTCCTCCAGCACGAGGAGCTTCGTGCCGTTTTCCCGGAAATACGCGAGCATTTCTTCATCGAGCGGCTGCAAAAACCGTGCGTTGACGAGCCCCGCGCCGTGTTTTTTCGCGATCCATTTTCCGAGCGGCAGCAGCGTGCCGTGCGCAACGATCACGGTGTCGGCCATCGGCTCGACGATCTCCCATTCGCCGAAATACAGCTTGGTCTTCATCGGCACGTCCGGCAGCGATCCGCGCGGATACCGCACGACGGCGGGTTCCTTCCTTGCGATCGCCATCTCCAGCATGGCGACCTGCTCCGCCTGCGAGCTCGGCGCGTACACGGCGAGGTTCGGCATCATCGAAAGGAACGCCGGATCGAACACGCCCTGATGCGTTTCGCCGTCGGCGCCGACGAGCCCCGCGCGGTCAAGCGCGATCACGACCGGCAGATTCTGCAGGCATACGTCGTGCAGCAGTGAATCGAAGGCGCGCTGCAGGAACGACGAATAGACCGCAACGACCGGGCGCATCCCGCCGCGCGCAAGCCCCGCCGCCATCGTGACGGCGTGCGCCTCCGCAATGCCGACGTCGAAGAACCGGTCCGGATACGCCTCGGCGAACGGCGAAAGCCCCGTGCCGCTCGGCATGGCCGCCGTGATCGCAACGAGCTTGTCGTTGTCCTTCGCGAGACGCAGCATCGTCTCGCCGAACACCTCAGAGCAGGTCTTTTGCCGTTCCGGGCTGACCTTGCCGGTCATGACCTCAAACGGCGCGATGCCGTGGAATTTCTCCGGATTGTCGACCGCGAACGGATAGCCCTTGCCCTTGGTCGTGATCGCGTGCAGGATCATCGGCTTGTTCAGCGCCTTGCAGCGGCGCAGATACTTCACGAGCTTTTTGACGTCGTGGCCGTCGACCGGGCCGAGGTACAGGATACCGAACTCCTCGAACGGCAGGTTCGGCGCAAGGAATCGCTTGGTGCGGTTCTTGAACTGTTCCATGTGCCGGCTCAAGAACTTCCCAAAGCGGCTTGTTTCGAGCGCGCCGGTCAGCGAACGCTTGAACGCGTTATAGGCGCGGTTCGTGCGCATCGAGGTCAGCGAGTTCTTGAGCCCGCCGACGTTTTTCGAGATCGACATCTGGTTGTCGTTCAGGATGATGAGCAACGGCAGCTTATCCTGTCCGGCGTCGTTGAGCGCCTCGAACGAGAGACCGCCCGTCATGGCGCCGTCGCCGACGAGCGCGACCGCCATATGGTTGTCTCCGGACAGCCGCATCGCTCGCGCAAGGCCGAGCGCGGCGGAGATCGCCGTGCTGGCATGGCCGGTGTTGAATACGTCGTGCGGGCTCTCGGAAAACTTCGGGAAGCCGGCGATGCCGTTCTCCTGCCGGAGCGTATCGAACGCCTCCCTGCGGCCGGTCAGGATCTTGTGCGCATACGCCTGATGCCCGACGTCGAAGATCAGCTTGTCGTCGGGGCTGTCAAAGACATAGTGCATGGCAACGATCAGGTCGACCGCGCCGAGGCTCGACGCCAGGTGTCCGCCCGTTTTGGAAACATGCTCGATCAAAAACGCGCGCAGCTCGTCGCAAAGCGCCGGAAGCCGGTCGACGTCCAGTGCCTTGAGGTCGCTTGTGCTGTTGATGGTATCGAGAATCGGATAGCTCATATCAAAAGGTTCGACTCCGTAATGTGGTAATCAGCTCGCGCAGCGTGTCCGCCGCCTCGCCGGTGTAGGGGGCCAGGATCGCATTCGCGCGTTCCGCCGCGTCGCGGATGAACACGCGCGTCTCATCGGCGCCGTAGAGGGTCGCATAGCTCAGCTTGCCCTCGCGGCGGTCCTGCGCCTCGTCCAGAAGGTCGTCCGTCATCTGAAACAGCAGGCCCAGCGTTTCGCCGAACACGCGCATCTCCTCCGCCTTTTCGGGGTCGGACAAGTATGCGCCGGCTGTGCACGCCGCGACGAACAGCGCGCCGGTCTTGTTGCGGTGGATGCGCTCCAGCGTCTCGCCGTTTTGTTCGGTCTCGTTGAGATCGTCGCTCTGCCCGCTGACCATCGCGTACGCGCCCTCGAAGATCGCGCGTTTTGCCGCGTCATGGCCGTCCTGCTGCATCAGAAGAAGGCCCGCCTTGGTCAAAAGCCCGTCGCCCGCCAGGATCGCGTTGCCTTCGCCGAAGCGGATGTGGCTGCTCGGCTTGCCGCGGCGCATCGCATCGTCGTCCATCGCGGGCAGATCGTCGTGGATCAGCGAATAGCAGTGGACCATTTCGAGCGCGCAGGCAAACGGCATGGCCGTTTCCTCGCTGCCGCCGAGTATCGCGTTGACCAGCAGCAGAAGCCGCGGCCGCACGCGCTTGCCGCCGTCCAGAAGGCTGTACGCCATGCTCTCCCTGAGAAGCGGCGCGGACGGATCCGCGTCCATGTACGCCTGCAGCGCCTGTTCGATCCGGCCCTGCATCATGCCTGTTCCTTTCCGGCGGCATTGAGCCGCTTTTCGTAGGCGTCGAGCGTTTCGGCGCAGTCGCGGTACAGCGCTTCGCCCTGCTCGTAAAGACGGATCATTTCGTCGAGCGGCGCATTGCCGCTTTCGAGCCGCGCAACGATCGCTTCCAGCTGTTCCTGTTTCTGTTCAAAGGTCTGTTCGTTCATACCGTTTCCTTTCCGGTGATCCTTGCCTGTGCCGTTCCGTCCGCAAACCGGATCGAAACCGTTTCGTCCTGCCTGACCTGTCCGACCGAGGTGAGCAGCTTCCCCGCCCCGTCCGCGATCAGCGCGAACCCGCGTTCGAGCGTCCGCTGCGGCGCATATGCATACAGCCGCTCCTTTTCGCGTTCGAGCCGGTGCCGCCGCGCTTCCAGCGCGCGCTCGCACAAAAGCCCGATCGCCGCGTGCGCCTCGTCGATCCGCTGCCGTCGCTGCTCGATCGCGCGCTGCGCGCGCAGCCGCACGGCGTCGGAGAAGCACAGCGAAAGCCGGTCGCGCTTTGCGCGGATACCTGTCTGCAGCGCATGCTTCAGCCGCTCGCCCTTCTGCAAAAGATCCTCCCGCAGCGCCGCGTATTCCGGC
>CAKJYC010000043.1 GCA_918244965.1 Clostridiales bacterium
CAAGGGTCAGTCCGGCAACGCTGAAAAAGAACCTGGCGTTGATCAACGCCAGGCCCAAGAAAGTTCTCGGCTTCAATAAACCGGTTGATTTGTTTGATCTTTCTATCTCTCAGTGTTGCACTTAGTTTGACAATTCATCTGTAGCGTCGCTCTTTATGAGAACGGGCGCGAAGCGTCCGTTCGCATACGGAGCGAAGCGGAGTGCTCGGCGTTTTCTCCTATGTCCATACAATTAAGAAAACGCCGTATCGGATCGCCGCTGCTGTCTTTTCAGATTTCGGATTTATGAGAAATGATCGTAAAGCAATCGCACTTGTCGGAAAGCGGTTTACAACCCGATTCGCAGTATGTATAATGGAAAAAAACGAAAGAGGAATGAAACGATGAAAACGGTCTATGATTTCACGGTAAAGGACAGAAAAGGTAACGACGTCCGTCTTTCCGAATACAAGGGCAAGGTACTTTTGATCGTCAACACGGCGACCGGCTGCGGGTTTACGCCGCACTACGATCCGCTCGAAGCGATGTATAAGGAACTCAGGGACAAGGGCTTTGAGATCCTCGATTTCCCCTGCAATCAGTTTGCGAATCAGGCGCCCGGCAGCGAGGACGAGATCCATTCGTTCTGCACGCTGAAATTCGGCACGGATTTCCCGCAGTTTAAGAAGATCGACGTAAACGGCGAGACCGCCGATCCTCTGTTCGCGTTTCTTGCGACGGAAAAGCCGTTTGCGGGATTCGGCAAGGGCATCAAAAACGCCATGCTCGAAAAGTTTGCGAAGATGAACAACAAACAGTTCGGCGACAAGGCGTATATCAAATGGAACTTTACAAAGTTCCTGATTGATCGTGATGGCAAGGTTATCGCGCGCTTTGAGCCGACTGTCGATATGGCAGAGGTCAAAAAGGCTGTCGAAGCGGCGCTGTAAGGAGATTGTATGAAGGATATCACAACGGAGGCTGCCGCCAGAGAAAAAACGATCGTCCGTACCAGCATCGTCGGGATCGTCACGAACGTGCTGCTCGTCGGCTTCAAGGCGTTTGTCGGGCTGATGTCCAACTCGATCGCGATCATTCTGGACGCGGTCAATAATCTTTCCGATGCGCTTTCGTCGGTGGTCACGATCATCGGAGCAAAGCTGGGCGCCAAACAGCCGGACAAAAAGCATCCGCTGGGCTACGGCAGGATCGAGTATCTGAGCTCCATGATCGTTGCGGCGCTGGTGCTGTACGCAGGCATCACGTCGCTCGTCGAATCGATCAAAAAGATCATCCATCCGGAAGCTGCGGACTACAGCACGGTCACGATTGTTATCATTTCTGTGGCGATCGTCGTCAAGCTGATCCTCGGACTGTATGTGAAGAAGCAGGGCAAGAAGGTCAACTCCGGCGCGCTCGTTGCATCCGGTTCGGACGCGCTGTTTGATGCGATCCTGTCCGCATCGGTGCTTGCCTCGGCGATCGTTTATCTGATCTGGGGTATTTCTCTGGAAGCATACGTCGGTGTTGTCATTGCGGGCTTTATCATCAAGGCCGGCATCGAGATGATGATCGAAACGCTGAACGACATCATCGGCAAACGCGAGGATGCGGAAACCACGAAGGAATTGAAGCGGATTGTCTGCGAGGAGGAAGCCGTGCTCGGCGCGTACGACGTCACGTTGTTCAATTACGGGCCGAACAAAAACTACGGCTCGGTGCACGTGGAGCTGCCGGACACGCTGACGGTGGACGAGGTCGATCGCATCACGCGCCGCATCCAGACCAACGTCTTTCACAAGACCGGCGTGATCCTGACCGGCGTCGGCGTCTATTCTCACAATACGTCAAACGACGAGGCGGCGCAGATGCGCAACAAGATTCAGGAAACCGTTTTGTCCCACGATTGGGCATTGCAGATGCACGGCTTCTATGCCGATACCGAACAGAAAACGGTCCGGTTCGATGTGGTCGTCAGCTTTGACGCCGACAGAAAGGAAGCGCTGGAAACCTTATGCAGCGAAGTGTCTGCGCTCTATCCGGAATACGAGGTTTTGATCGTACCGGACGTCGATGTTGCGGATTGAATCGGAAGAAAGCACGTTTTGCTATTCTATAATCTACTCCTACCCAAAATATAAAAGCATTGATGCGAAAAGAATATGGAGGCCGAAGCGCTTATGAGCTTCGGCCTTTGTTTGCGGGATACACATTTGGAAGTTTTCCCTGTTTATTCAGTGGATCCGGTGGACCGGACGCGGAATCTGCGATCGGAAGACCGTAACCTGCGTTCCGAGCAGGATCGGAAGATGCGTTTTTGCGTATTATTCGTTTTCAAACAGACGTTTTTTCAAGAGCTCGTAGCGTAAGCGCTTTTCTTCCTTCGCAAAGTGGGCTCCGCGTGATTACTCTTTACAGTCCGTATACACATCAAAGAAACCTCTTTTGTCTGCCGGGGCAAAAGAGGTTTTCCAGTTGTTCTGTCCGTTTGAATATGATATGATCATCTCAACAAATCGGGATTTGCGGGGGAGAACCGTAAGATATGACATCGGAAGAATTATGGAAAAGATCGGGTCTTAACGGGACATATGAAGCATGGTCTTTCGGAGAAGCTCCGGACAAATTGGCTGACTTGGTTCTGCAGGGAATCAAAACGGCAACCTGCTCTGCATATGACTTGTATCTGATAAATAATGAGCCGCTTCCGCGGGAGGGGGATTATAGTATTATCTTAAATTCAAACGAAGAAGCAGTGTGCATTATTAAAACACTCAAAGTTTATGTGACAGCATTCAATCAGGTTTCAGATGAACACGCTTATAAAGAGGGGGAAGGCGATCGATCTTTGGAATACTGGCGGAAGGTTCATGTAAAATTTCTGACGAATGAACTTGCTTCTGTGAATAAATCTTTTAACGAAAATACAAAAGTGGTTTGCGAAGAGTTTGAGGTAATGTACAAATAAATTCCGTTGAATATGATATGATCATCTCAACAAATCGGGATCTCCGGAGGAGAACATGGCAGAGATAACGTTGCTGCAATTGGAATTGTTTTTTGCGCTGATCTGGGTTGCATGCAGGATCGTTGTTTGGGTAAAACAGCGGCGAATTGAATGGAAGAGGGAAGCTGTCCTTCTGCTGATGTACGTGAATCTTGCGGTCATCATTCGGTTTGTTTTCTTTCCGATGTCACGCGTCAACGGGAAGGTTCCGCTCCTCAGGTTTGATTCTTCGGCAGTTTTTCCCTTTAAACTGAACTTGATACCTTTCGTGCACCTCACCGAGTATGACAGCAAAAAAGAGCTGCTTCTCAACGTAATAGGAAATACGGCGATGTTCATTCCAAGCGGCATCGTTCTTCCGATCATCTATAAAAAACTGAATTCTTTCCTGAAGGTAATCGGCGTCGGCGCACTGATCTCGTTATGTATAGAGATCCTCCAGCTCCCCTTCTTTGAAAGAACCTCGGACATAGACGATCTGCTCCTTAACACACTCGGTGCGGGAATCGGCTATCTGATATATACGCTCGTACATAAATTGATTATGAGAAAGCAATGAGTTCCCGTTTGTCGAGGCGCTCGGCGCGTATCATTTTGGCG
Organism: Clostridiales bacterium; assembly: GCA_918244965.1. GTDB lineage: Bacteria > Bacillota > Clostridia > Christensenellales > CAG-138 > UBA3792. The sequence continues at coordinate 3,587 of CAKJYC010000043.1, forward strand.
CTCTTACACATCAAAGAAACCTCTTTTGTCTGCCGGGGCAAGAGAGGTTTTCCTATTGTTCTATCTGTGCTTCGTGCTGTCATTCTAAACCGAACATTTTCGGAAACAGAATGCCGATCATCAGGCAAAAAACGCGCACAGCCGCTATTGACAGTATGAGAAAGTTAGGTTAAAATATAGTCAACTTCATTTTAACGTTAAAAAGGAGCGGAATGATGATCTATATCCGTCGTGAACTGGAACGCAAGTTTTTGCGTATGAGTGAGGCATTCAAGGCGGTCATGGTGGTCGGAGCGAGACAGGTCGGCAAATCCACCATGTTGAAGCAGCTTGCAAAGGATCAGAATCGTGCCTATGTCACGATGGACGATACGCAGCTTCGGCAGTTTGCGCAGTCGGATCCGAAGCTGTTCCTGCAGACCTATCGCCCGCCGATTCTGATCGACGAGGTTCAGAAAGCGCCCGAACTGTTTGAACGCATCAAAATCCTTTGCGACGAGAGTGAAGAAAAGGGCCTGTTCTGGCTGACCGGATCGCAGAGCAAAAAGCTGATGAAGAAAGCCGGCGACTCCCTTGCCGGCCGGCTCTGTGTTCTGAAGATGTACAGCCTTTCGCAGCATGAACTTCTGGGGATCTATCCGGAGAATGATATCGACTTTTCTTTCTCCGCATGGGCGGACCGGAAGCGGATGTTCCCGGAGAACAACATCGTCGATACGTTTGAGCGGATCTGGCGCGGAGGCATGCCCGATGTACAGGCGCTGGATCAGGAACAGATGCAGGAATACTTCAATTCCTACATTGAGACCTATCTGATGCGCGACGCCGTCGACGACAACGGAATCACCGATACGGAAGGGTTCCGTAAGTTCTTAAGAGCATGCGCGGCTTTTACGGGGCAGCTTTTGAATTACAATGATCTTGCGGTTTCCGCAGGCGTAACCGGTGCCACGGCGAAGGAGTGGGTGAAAATCCTGCAGTCGATGGGCATTATCACGCTGCTGGAGCCGTATTCTTCCAATGAGCTGAAACGGCTGATCAAGACGCCGAAGCTGTATTTCTGCGATACCGGACTCTGCGCGTATCTGTCCTCGTGGACATCCCGGGACGTTCTGATGAACGGAGCAGCCGCGGGGCATTATTACGAGAATCATGTGGTCGGCGAGTTTGTTCGGAACGTCGCTTACGGGAAGAACAAGGTCAATCTCAATTTCTACCGGGATCAGAACATGAAAGAGATCGATCTCATCGCGGAAGAGAACGGCGTTCTGCATCCGGTGGAGATCAAAAAAGCGAGCGAGCCGGATCGCAAACTGCTGCGCGCGTTTTCCGTTTTGAAAGAAACCGCAAAGCACGTCGGAAACGGCGGTATTGTATGCATGACGGACGTGCCGCTTCCGATTGACGAAAAAAACAGCTTTATTCCGTCGAATATCATATGAGAGAAAGATATTACATGTTTTCAATAAAGAATTAACAACCAATCAAAAACGCTCCCTGCTTGGGAGCGTTTTCTGTTCAATGAATCCGGTGGACCGGACGCGGAATCTGCTTCCGGGAAACGGTGACCTGCGGGCCGAGCAGGATCGGAAGATGAACTTTTGCGTATTCAATAAGGGTCCTTCGCCGCTGCAATATCTTCAGAAAATGCCAAGTCACGCTTCGAGAAAGCGGAGGATCTCTTCGTATACGGCGGGATCCTGCGCGGTCATGCGCGCGACGGGTTTGTCGGCAAAATACGCTTTCCGCGCTTCCGGCGTTTCAAGCTGCTTTTCCCGCAGCAGGCGCTCATATTCGCCGATCCACGCGTTCATCGTTTCCAGCGCCTCCGCGCTGTACTGCGGATTGTGCTTTTTGTGCTCCGCCGTGATGACGCGCACGTTCGGATTTCCGATCTTCCGCACCTGTCCGGCGTTATACTTGTAATTCACCATGGGATCGTCCGTCGAATGGATCCACAACAGCCTGTCCGCAGTTGTCTTTAGATACGCGCGGTTGTCGAGCGCGCCGTACTGCGGATCGAGTTTCTTTTCAAAGCGCTTCACGCGGTCGGCAAGGATCCGCAGTTTGACAAAGCCCATCATCTCGTCGGAAATGCTCACAAAGCCGGACAGAATGACCGCCCGGGTCACGGTCGGCAGAAGATGCGCAAGGTTCAGCGCGGTGTAGCCGCCCAGCGAATGTCCGACCGGGATGATCTCCTCTTCGGGATGCAGAAGGTCGAGCAATTCCATGGCGTCGCGCGTCGGCGCGTTCGCGGAAGGTAGACGGTCTCCGCCCGATTCGCCGCAGCCGGTATAATCGAGCGTCAGAACACGGCGCCCCGCACGGCAAAGGGTTTCGATCTCCGCAAGGTACGCGGTGTGCCCTGGACCGATCCCCGGGCAGAACAGGATCAGCCTGTCCGGGTCGTATCCTTCATAATCATATGTGAAGTATCGGATCGTCACGCCCGCCGTGTTTCGGAACGAACCGCGTTCGCACACAAGCCCCGGAAAATCGTCGGCGCTGTAATACGGGATTGCCTCATCCCTATCGAATCGCAGCAAAAAGTTCTTTTGATACAGATCGGTGATCAGTCCCATGGGTTCCTCCGTTCTCCGTCCGGTCGTTCCGGCGTCTTCGCATCTGCGTCCTGATTATACTGCAAACGAACGCGGTTTGTCACGACAAAAAAGTAAGCGTCCTTCTTTTTGCACCCCAGGATTTGAAAAGCCCATACTGTCCGGCTTTTTCTGCTTGTTTCACAGTGTGAAAGAGAGTATAATAAACGAATCAGACAGGATCTTTACGGGAGGAACATATATGACAGATACAGGATTAAAGATAGAGATGAATACCGAATGGATCGAAAAACTCGATGCAGGGCAGAAGCTTTGGTATGCCGCGCACGACGACGGCTCCGGAAACCGGATCAACGAGGACGCCGTGATCGAAGCGACGGTCCAGGATGTTTCTCTCGGCATTCTGACCGCCGCGTTCCTTTGGATCAAAAAGATATTCAGAAACAGAGGTAAAACGAAAGAAGATTTCGCGGCGGAAAAGGAAGCAGCAAGAATAAACCGCACATGCGGTGCGCTCGAGGTGATGCTTCCGGACTATATCCGGTCAGCGCAGGCTGGCGTAATCGAGGAAGAAGCGCTTGATGAGCTGATCGGCACGCTGGAGGAGATGGACGGATATGATCGCGCGGGAAAGCTGACGATTCCGAACAGGGACGAACTGTCAGGAATACGGAAAAATATTGAAGCGTATACGAAAGCGATCGCAAAAAGCAGACCGGAAGCATCAATGCAGGAAGCGGAAGCGACGAATGCAGGCGAGTTCGGCAGGATCAAAGCATTATTGGTGCGGCAAAAGGAATGCCTGTTTGTCAAAAACGATGCCATTTGAATTACACGGTACTTGTATCTCGGATTTAAAGGAAATGAAGATCCAGAACTTATGAAAAAAGTTGATAATGAGGGATTAGAGATTAATTACAATGCTCGGTTTAAGGAATACTCAGTTCGCATGAATGGGATAGAAGACTATAGAACACACAAGCAATTGATTGACTCGCTCATCAAGGGATCAAAAGAATACTTCAATATAATGGACGATTAAGCTGCATCGTGCATTTTTAGCCCAACGAACTATAAAGCCCGAAGCGTGCGCTTCGGGCTTTCGTAAAATCGCACGAACCCCTTTTGCAAATACGCAAAAGGGGTTCCTTTTATGATATAATCGAGGAGTCGATACAGATTATTTCTTGCTGCACCATAAAGGGCATTGTGTATACGAACGAAATATAGTACAATATAAAAAACAGGGATATAAGTATCATTTGGGCATTGAAAAGGAAATCACGGAGGCATAAAATATGATTTCAAAATGGACGTTAACTGCACAGTCAACCTTTGTTCGTCGCAAAAACATTAATACGAATCCGGATTATCAGCGTCCTGCAGTATGGACGAAAGCGCAGAAGCAGCTTTTGATAGATTCCATGTTGAGGGAATATGATATCCCGAAGATGTACATGCATAGAACAGGTAAGGACACTTACGATGTCATAGATGGTCAGCAAAGATTGCGTACAATTTGGGAGTTCTTTTCCGGAGCGTTTTCACTTGCAAAGGATGCTGATCCAGTAGATGGCATTGAAATTGCAGGAAAGAAATATGATGATCTCGACATGCTTCTGCTGGACAAGCTGAACAGCTATAATTTGGACTTTGTTATTCTAAATGATGTTTCAGATGATGAAATCAGCGAAATGTTCCTCCGCTTACAGAATGGAACAACGCTTAAAGCGCAGGAGAAACGTAATGCATATCCCGGTAATATGCGTAATTTCATAAAGGATTTGGCAACACATCCTTTCTTTGTGAATGTTGTGAATTTTCAAAATAGTCGTTTTTCACATGAGCATGTCGCAGCACAACTGACGTTGCTGACCATGAATGGTGATATTTGCGATATCAAGGACCGAAATTTAAATGCCATGTATAAAGACAATCAGGATTTTGATGTCAATGGCGATGTCGCTAAAAAGATTAAGCGAGTACTCAATTATCTGCTTCTTATGTTCCCTGAAAAAACACCGGAACTGAAGCGTTATAATGTTGTCTCGATATATGCGTTAGTCAAGGACCTTTTGGAAAACTATGCAATTAAAGGCAGAGAGTCAGAATTAGCAAAATGGTTTATCGATTTTGAAACGATGCGAACAATTGAGGCAGAAAAACCGGAAGATCAACAAGATGCACGGTTAGCAATATATCAGTCAAAAACGAAAGATTCAACAGACGCGATGGATTCCTTGCGCTATCGTCATGAATTTTTGAAGGAAAATCTCTTATCAACAATAATTGACCTTGAACCGAAAGATACAAAACGCAATTTTGATGAAGCACAACGACAAGTCATATACCGCAGGGATAAAGGTGTTTGCCAACAATGCGGAATAAAATGCGAATGGAACGCATGGCAGGCAGATCATATTATCCCATGGAATCGTGGTGGAAAAACAATCGTATCGAACGGGCAAGTTCTTTGCCCTGTTTGCAACGCAGCAAAAAGTGACAATGTTTTGTAACGATGTTTGATTTGTGATTATACAAGTAAAGCATTATATCTAGAAACCAACCGAGAAATGACTTAATAGACAAAGCCCGAAGCGTGCGCTTCGGGCTTTCGTAAAATCGCACGAACCCCTTTTGCAAAAAAACGCAAAAGGGGTTTCTCTTGGCATACAAACCGCCGTATTGCAAGGATTTTTCCAATCCGTCAGTCCGGCTGCTTGCCGCCGGCGGCATCGCTGCGCACGATGTTGACGACCCAGCGGTTGCTCTTTACAAGGATAAAGCCGATCACGCACTTGATGAGCTCCAGCGAACAGCAAACGATATAGAGCGGCAGGATCGGAAGCGCCGTAAACCGGCTCAACACGAACGCGACGGGGATACAGAGCGTCCAGACGAAGCAGCTGTCGAACAGCATCGTGATCCGCGTCTGTCCGCCGGAGCGCAGGGTGAAATAGCAGGCATGGGTGAACGCGTTGAACGGCATCATGCATGCGGAGACCCAGAGGAAACGCGTCGCGAGCGTCTTCACCTCGTCGCCGGTGTTGTAAAGCTGCGGGATAAACGGTGCGGCGACGGCGAGTGCGGCGCCGAAGAACAGGCAGGTGCACACCGACAGCGCAATGATCTTTCTGTCCGTGTCCTTCGCTTCCTCCAGCTTGTTCGCGCCGAGCAGGTTGCCGACGATGATGCCGATCGAGGAGCCGATGGACATGAAGACGATGTTGAACAGATTCGATACCGTACTCGAAATGTTCAGCGCCGCGACGGCGGAGATGCCGCGCATCGAATAGCACTGCATCATGGTCGTCATGCCGAGTGACCAGAACGCCTCGTTCAACAGCAGCGGCGTGCCCTTTACAACGATCTGCTTTGCAAGGGCGCCGGGCACATACAGCGAGCGGTAGGCGCCTTTGAAGAACGGGAAGCGCTTCGTATGGGTATGCGCGTAGGTCACGATGATCGCAAGCTCCACAAAGCGCGAGATGACCGTTGCGATCGCCGCGCCGAGCACGCCGAGCGCGGGGAAACCGAGCTTGCCGAAGATCAGCAGCCAGTTGAACAGCAGATTGATGAGCACGGCGGACCCGCTGCCGACCATCGGCACGAAGGTCTCACCCGTTTCGCGCAGAGAAAAGGCATAGCACATCGAAAGCGCAGAGGGAACGAGCCCGATCAGCATGATCAGGACATACTTGCTGCCGTATTCGAGCGTTGCGGCAAGGTCGCCCTCCGCGCCGCTTTCGTGCAGAAACAGCGTGAGCAGCGGCCTGTGAAAGAATCCGAGGACGATCAGCGCGACGACCGAGACGCAGGCGCAGATCAGCAGCTTAAAGCGGAGCACGTGCCGCATGCCGTCCGTATCCTTTTTCCCGGCGAACTGCGCGCCGAAGATGCTGGCCCCGGAGAGCCCGCCGAAGACGGTCAGATTGAACACGAAGATCAGCTGGTTCGCGATCGCGACGCCGCTCATCTGCTCGGTTCCGATCCTGCCGACCATCAGATTGTCCAGCACGTTGACGAACTGGCTGACGCCGTTCTGGATCACAACAGGTATGACGATTGCAAGAATCGCCTTATAAAACGCTTTATTCCCGATGTATTTTGAAAGAAAAGATCGCTGTTCCATTGCCCGTTGTTCTCCGTCGGGCGTTCCTCCGCCCGTCCGTCTTACAGTATACCATGAACGCCTGCAAAAGAAAAGCCGGAAAACGCGCGATCCGTCCGGCGGGCGGCGGTTTGTTTTGTCTGCGGGGAGAGGCGGACAGATGTTTACAAATTGCGCATTGCAATCCGGGCGGAATTGCTTTACACTGTATATGTGATAATATATAAATTCGAACGACAGTGTGCAAAGGAATGCTGACAAGGATCTATTTTACCTGCGTAAGTCCGCTTGCGGACGAGCGGCTGTATCGAAGCCTGTACGCGGCGGCTTCGGAACAACGAAGGCAGAAGACCGATCGGTACCGGTTTTTGAAGGACCGGATGCTGTCCCTCGGCGCGGAGGGGCTGCTGCGTTACGCGCTCAGCAAGGCGGGTCGCGGCGGCAAAGCGATCTCTTACCGGTACGGAGCGCATCAAAAGCCGAATCTTTCCGATGCGGACGGGTTCTTTTTCAACCTCTCGCACGCGGGAGACTATGCAATGCTCGCAGTCTCGGACGCGGAGGTGGGCTGCGACGTCGAAAAGATCCGGCCGGTCGATCTCAGACTGTTCTCGCACGTGTTGACCGCAGACGAGCAGTCCGTGCTGACGGCGGCGCCGGAAGAGGAGCGGAACGCGCTGTTTTTCCGGTACTGGGTGCTGAAGGAGAGCTGCATGAAGGCGCTCGGAAAGGGGTTCTTTCTGGATCCCAAAGCGTTTTCGCTCACGCTCGCCCCTGCGATCTGCGCAAGCGGCGCGGACATTTTAGGCCCGCTTGCATTTGCCGAAGGAGTATTTTCGGGCTACCGTTATGCGGTCTGCCGTTCGGGAGAGGATATTCAGATACAAACGGAGACCGTTCCGATAGAAGAACTCACAGGAGGTATTTGACATGACCATTGAGAAGATCGAAGAAAACGGCGCCGTCACGCTGAAGCTCGCGGGCTGGCTCGACACGCAGGCCGCAGCGCTGCTTGAGGAGCAGATCGAAGCGCTGGACGCAGGCACGCCATCGCTTGTCCTCGACCTTGCGGCGCTGGAGTACACGTCCTCGGCAGGACTCCGGCAGATTGTCGCCGCCCATAAGAAGGTGGACGGGCAGCTGACGCTGAAGAACGTACAGCCGGAGATCAGGGATGTGCTCGAAATGGCAGGGTTTCTCAAGCGCCTGCACGTTGTATCATGAAGCGTTCGATCGGAAAACGGATCGTCCTGCTTTTTTCGATCACGCTGGTGCTGACCATCCTTGCGTCGGCAGCGCTCGGTTTCAGCAGCGCATATTCGGCTGAACTGGAGCAGAACCGGGCTGTCGGACGCAGTGCGGCCTATATCACTTCGGAGATCCTCGATTTGATCAATCTGGATCTGATCATGGACCCGCAAAACGATCTGGCGTACGATTTGGCCAGAATGCAGCTCCGGACGGTCTGCCGAAGCCTGTCGCTGATGTATCTGTATGTATATACCGTGGATGGGGACGAGGTGCGGCATTACGTTATGACCGCCGCTTCGGACGACGAGCTCGACGAGGTTGTGCGCGAAGGGCTCGGTCTCGGCACCGTCAGCCGTGAGCCGCTGCATGAGCAGGAGCGCGTCGCGCTCGCCGGCGGGGAAAGCGACAGCCGCTTTCTGGTGAACAATCGGTACGGCAAAACGTCCGTGTGGACCACGCCCTATTTTTCTGAGGACGGTACGGTTGCCGCGCTGATCGGCACGGATGTCAGCGTCGAGGTCAGCAACGATGCGATTGTAAAGCAGTTTCTGGTGCGCGTTCTGCCCGTGACCGCGTTTCTGATCATCGCGTTTCTCGTTCTGTATTATCTGCTGCGCCGCCGCCTGATCCGGCCGCTGCACGCTGTTGCGGCGCGCATGGAGCAGTTCGACCCGTCAACAAAGAACGAGCCGCTTTCGATCCGTTCGCAGGATGAGATCCAGCAGATCGCCGATGCGTTTGAAAAGATGTCCGGCGATATCCGCACCTATATCCGCAATATCGAAACGATCACCGCGCAGCAGCAGTATGCGCGCGCGCAGCTGGACGTTGCCCGACGCATCCAGTACGGAATGGTTCCGGCGTCGTTCCATGACCGCAGGGACGGCTTGGACGTCTGCGGGCTGATGCGGCCCGCAAAGGAGGTCGGCGGAGACTTCTACGATTGCTTCCTGCGCCCCGACGGGCAATACTGCGCGCTGATCGCAGACGTTTCCGGCAAGGGCATTGCGGGCGCGCTGTTCATGGCGCTGACCAAGAACCTTGTGCGGGAGCGGATCATGCACTGCGAGGATCCGGCGGACGCGCTGAACAGCGTCAACGACGACCTTTGCGCGCAGAATCCGGAGGGCATGTTCGTCACGCTCTTTGCAATGCTCATTGATCCGCAGACCGGCGTTGTCCGCTGCGCCAACGCGGGACACAACCCGCCCGTGCTGCTGAAGCGCGGATCGGCCGCGTATATGAAGCCGAAGCCCGGCATCGCGCTCGGACTGTTCCCGGACGCGGACATCGAAACGGAGACCATGACGCTCGCACCCGGCGAAGGGGTGCTCCTGTATACCGACGGTGTGACCGAGGCGGTCAACACGGAAAAAACATTTTACGGCACGGAACGGCTTCTGATGCTTTTGCAAACGCTCGACAGAACGGACAGCCGCGCAGCCGTAACGGCGGTCGAGGAATCGGTCGACGCGTTCTTTGCCGGCTGCGAGCAGTTTGACGATATTACGGTCGTTGCGGTGTATGCTGCGGGAGCGGACGGGCGGACGGCGCTTCCGCTGACGCTCGATGCGTTTGGGCCGGTCAGGCAGAGGATCCTTTCCGAATGCGAAGGGAGCGCGAACGCAAAAAAGATCGTGCTTGCCTGTGAAGAGGCCTTCGTCAACATCGTGCAGTACGCAAACGCGACCGAGGCCGATTACCGCGTCAGGCGCGAAGGCGACTTGCTGACCGTGGAGCTTCGGGACAACGGAGCGCGCTTCGACCCGCTCTCGGAACCGCTGAAGCAGGACGACGACTTCTTCAGCATGGATGAGGGCGGACTCGGCATCCGGTTTATCCGGAGCATTGCATCGGACGCAAAGTGGAACTATACCGACGGCAGAAACGTTCTGACGCTGGTTTTCAGACTGTAAACGGATCGCAGGAGGCAATTTATGGAAGAAAACAATCGCGGACTTCCCCTGAACGCGGGACAAACCGGTATCTATCTTGAGTGCGTGCAGGCGCCGGATACGCTGAAATACAATATTCCGGTGCTCGTGCGGCTGCCGGAAAATACGGAACGGGAACGGCTGATCGCCGCGGTCAGGACGGCTGCCGAAGGGCATGAGGCGCTGTTTGCCGTCATCCGGGAATCGCGGGGCGTGCCCTCGATCGTATGCAAACGGACGGAGATCCGCGTGGATGTGCTGCATGCGGACCGGATCGAGGACGGCGTGAAGGGCTTTATCAGGCCGTTCGATCTTGCAAACGGTCCGCTGTACCGGTTCGCCTGTCTTTGCACGCCTGCGGGCGACGGGCTGCTCCTCGACGTTCACCACATCATATTTGACGGCATGTCGCTGCGTCTGCTGCTCAACGAGATCGCCGCGGCGTACGGCGGTGAAGCGCTTTCCCCGGAATCGCCGACGTTCTCCGAACTTCTGACGCCGGCGCCGAAGGACCCCGAACGGACGGAACGGATCCGGGCAATGCTCCGTGACGAGCTGGACGGCGCGGATTTCGACTTCCGTCTCGATCCGGATCAGATCCTAAAGAAAAAACCGTCCGGCATGGGGATTTGCGAGATCCCGTGCGGCGTTCTTCCGATCGGCGCGGGCGAAGCCTTTATAAAGGCGAACGGGATCAGCGAGAACGCGCTGTTCCTCGGCGCATTCGGCTTTACACTGGCGGCGTATGCCGGCACGGAGGAGGCCGTCTTTACTTCGGCGCATTACGGACGGTCCACGTTCAAAAACGATCCGGTCGTCGGCATGTTCGTCCGAACGCTGCCGATCCGCATCCGCTTCTCGGCGGACGAAAGCCCGAAGGAATACCTTTCCCGCGTCTACGACAGCTATTACCGGATGCAGCAGAACGACTGCGTCGATTTCTCCGAGCTCGCGGCGACGTACGGGATCCGCGAAAACCTCTCCTTTGTGTACCACGCGGACCTTCTGAACGACATCGCGATCGGCGGCAAGGCCGCGCCGGTCGAGCTGCTGAATACGAACGACCCGATCTGCGACCTCGAATTCACGGTCCGCAAGCGTCCGGACGGCTATGCGGTGATTGCAAAGTACCGCCGGTCCCTGTACACGGAGGACTTTATCCGAAGCTTTACCGATACGTTTCTGACCGTCGCGGCGCAAATGTGCACCGCAGACCGCATCGGCGCGATCGATCCCGTTTCCGCGGCGAACCGTGCGCGCATCGACGCCTTCAACCGGACGGAAACGGACTATGACACGACGCATACGGTCGTCGACCTGTTCCAGATGCAGGCGCGAAAAACGCCGGATGCGGAATGCCTTGTGTATCTGGACAAACGCTTCACCTACCGCGAGGTCGACGGGCTGACCGAGCGTCTTGCAAAGCATCTTGCAAAGCGCGGCGTCGGAAGGGGCAGCATCGTCGGGATCATGATCCCGCGGTGCGAGTACATGCTGCTTTGCTCGATGGGCGTTCTGAAATCGGGCGCGGCATACCTCCCGATGGATCCCTCATACCCCACGGAGCGGCTGAATCAGATGCTTTCGGATTCCGGCGCGTCGTTTCTGATCACGACGGAGGAGCTGAACGGCCGCATTACGGACAACTTTACCGGCGAACGGATGATGACCGACGCGATCCCGGATCTTCCGGACGACGATACGGCGCTTGCGGCCCCGTCGCCGGAGGACCTGTTCATCGTTCTGTACACCTCCGGTTCGACCGGAAAGCCGAAGGGCGTCATGTTCCGCCACGCGAACACGATGGTCACCGTCGCCTGGGGACGCGACTTCTACGGCTTCAGGGAAGGCAGCCGGTTCGCGGTCTATGCGAGCTTCGGCTTCGACGCCAACGTGTTCGACACCTATCCCATCATCACCTCCGGCGCGGCGCTGTACATCATTCCGGACGAGCTGCGACTTGATCTCTATGCGCTGCAGCGCTATTTCAACGAGAACGGGATCACGAATTCCATCATGACCACGCAGGTCGGCACGCAGTTTCTGCGCATGCAGGGCACAAAGACGCTTCGCACGCTTTCGGTTGCGGGGGAGAAGCTAGTGCCGATCGACCCGCCGAAGGACTTTCAGCTGTATAATCTGTATGGGCCGACGGAGGGCTCGGTGCTGGTCACCGCATTCCCCGTGGACCGGCCGTACGAGGACATCCCGATCGGACATGCGGTCGACAACGTCAAGCTGTATGTCGTGGACGGTTCCGGCCGCCTGGTGCCGCCCGGTGCAAAGGGCGAGCTGTGGATCACCGGTCCGCATGTGACAGCGGGATACCTGAACGATCCCGAAAAGACCGAAAAGGCGTATGTCAAGAACCCGTTCTGCACGGAACCGGGCTATGAGCGCGCCTATCGCACCGGCGATCGCGTGCGCTTCCTCATGGACGGCAATCTGCAGTTCGTGGGCCGCGGCGACAGTCAGGTGAAGATCCGCGGCTTCCGCGTGGAGCTCAAGGAGGTCGAGGAGGTCATCCGCCGCTTCGACGGGATCAAGGACGCGACGGTTGCGGACTTTACGGAGCCGTCCGGCGGAAAATTCATCGCGGCGTACGTCGTCGCCGACGAGCCGATCGACGTCGCGGCGCTGAACGCGTTTATTCGCTCCGAAAAACCGGATTACATGGTCCCGGCGGTGACGATGCAGATCGAACGCATCCCGCTGAACCAGAACCAGAAGGTCAATAAAAAGGCGCTGCCCTATCCCGAACGTCAGCAGACGCAGCAAAAGCAGCCCGAAAACGAAACACAGCGGAAGATCTTCGATCTTGCGGCGGAGGCGATCGGGCATACGGGCTTCGGGATCGACACGAACCTTTTGGATGCGGGCCTGACCTCGGTCGGCGTGCTGAAGCTGAACGTAGCATTGAGCGAAGCGTTCGGCGTCAACATGCGCATCTCGGAGCTAAGACAGTATGAAACGATCCGGCAGCTTGCGGCGGCCCTTGCGCCATCGGAACAGCAGGCGCATTCGGCCGAAGCGCCAAAAGAAACGCAGCCCGGCGAAATGGAACGCTGTCCGCTGTCGAGCGTCCAGCAGGGCGTCTATGTGGAATGCCTTGCAAGTCCGAATTCGACCGCCTACAATATCCCGCTGCTGTTGAAGCTCGATCCAACGGTCGATGCGGATCGTCTCAAAGCGGCGCTGACCGCGGCGATCGACGCGCATCCGTATCTTTTGACGCGGCTTGTCGTTTCCGAATCCGGCAAGGTCATGGCCGAACGGCACGACGGTGACCGGATCGAGATTGCGGTCCTCGACCGATCGGACCTGCATCACGGCTTTTCCGAGCTCGTCCGCCCGTTCCGCCTGACGGACGCGCCGCTCGTGCGCGCCGCGCTGATCCGGGACGGCGCGAGCCTGTATCTGTTCTTCGACGCGCATCATCTGGTCTTTGACGGAGAATCCCTCCTCGTGCTTCTGCGCGATCTTGAGCTTGCCTACGGCGGCGGCGTGCCCAAAGCGGAACGCTTTACCGGATTTGAATACGCGCGGGAAGAGGAGACGCTCCGCAGGGGACCGGCATATGCGGAGGCAAAGGCGTACTATACCGCCCTGCTTGACGGGCTGGACGCCGATTGTCTGCCCGTGCGCGACAAGAGCGATGCGGTCGCCGACGTCGGACTGCTGTCGCATCGCATCGCCATTGACCGCGCCGCCGTGCAGCGGTTCCTGAAAAGCGCGCGCACCACGGCTAACGCGCTCTGGAACGCGGCCTTCGGCTTCACGCTTGCAAAGTTCCTCGCCCGCATCGATTGCGTCTATACCACCGTCTACAACGGCAGGAACGACGCAAGACTGATGGACGCCGTCGGCATGTTTGTGCATACGCTGCCGGTCGTCTGCGATCTCAAGAAGGAAGAGACCGGCAGTGCGTTCGTTGCGCGCATCGGCAGGCAGCTATCCGACAGTATGGCGCACGACATCTATTCGTTCGCGGAGATCTCGCGCGCGTTCGACGTCAAGGCAAACATCCTGTTCGTCTATGAAGGCGCGATCGGCGGGGCCTTTACCGTCGGCGGAAAGCCTGCGGAGCAGGTCACGCTCCAGCCGGACGATCGGAAAGCGCCGCTGACCTTCTTTGTGTTCGACACGGAGGAGGGCTTCCGGATCGATTGCGAATACGAGACGGAGCACTATGAGGAATGGGACATCCGCTCCCTGCTCGACAGCCTGGAGCAGGCGCTCAATGCGCTGCTGCGGGATGAACCGATCGAGGCGATCTCACTGCTGACGGAAGAGGGGAAGGCACAGCTTGCGGCGTTCAACCGTACCGAAAAGGAGATCGAGGATACCGATATCGCGACCCTGTTCCGGCAGATCGCCGCACGGTATCCGGACCGCACCGCGCTGATCTGCGGCGACGTTTGCATGCGCTACCGTGAAGTCGACGATCTGTCCGACCGGATCGCGGCGTACGCAAACGGTCTCGGAATCGGACCGGAGGACGTCGTGTCCGTCCTGATCCCGCGCAGCGAATACATGGCGGTGACCGCGCTCGGCGCGCTGAAGGCGGGCGCGGCGTATCAGCCGCTCGATCCGGGCTACCCCACCGAACGTCTGCAGTACATGATCGGCGACGCGAACGCGAAGCTGCTGATCACCGACGAAACGCTTTTGGGTTTGCTGCCGGATTACAAGGGCCCCGTGCTGCTTTTGAAGGATATCGCATCGCTTCCGAAGGGCGGCGCGGTCGAGTCCGGTTTGTGTCCCGACAACCTGTTCATCCTGCTCTATACCTCCGGCACCACAGGCAAGCCGAAGGGCGTGATGCTGACGCATAAAAACCTTGTCAACTTCTGCGACTGGTACCGGACGCACTATGCGCTGACGCCCGAATCGGTCGTCGCCGCGTACGCCAGCTTCGGCTTCGACGCGAACATGATGGACATGTACCCGGCGCTCACGACCGGTGCGGCGGTGTGCATCGTGCCGGAGGATCTTCGCATCGACCTGCCGCTGCTGAACGAATACTATCAAAAGAACGGCGTGACGCACGTCTTTATGACGACGCAGATGGGCCGTCTGTTCGCGACGCAGATTTCGGACGCACGGCTTCGGCATCTGTCCGTCGGCGGCGAAAAGCTCGTACCGCTGCAGCCGCCGAAGGGCTATACGCTGACCAACGGCTACGGACCGACCGAATGCACGATCTTTTCGACGACGCAGCCGGTCGACCGGCTCTACGACCGCATTCCGATCGGCGCGCCGCTGTCCAACTACAAGCTCTACGTCACGGACGGCTTCGGCCACGAAATGCCGGTCGGCGCGATGGGTGAGCTGTGGATCGCGGGCTTCGGCGTCGGGCGCGGATACCTGCATCTTCCGGAGCGGACCGCATCGGTGTTCACGGAGAATCCGTTCTGCGGGAAGCCCGGCTTTGACCGCGTGTTCCGCACCGGCGACATCGTACGGCGTCTCAACGACGGCCGGATCGACTTCATCGGCCGCAACGACGGTCAGGTAAAAATCCGCGGCTTCCGCATCGAGCTTGCCGAGGTCGAGGGCGTCATACGCGACTATCCCGGCATTCGCGACGTCACCGTGCAGGCGTTCGAGGACGAGGCGTTCGGCGGCAAATATATTGCTGCTTACGTCGTTTCGGACGCGGCGGTGGATTTCTCCGGCCTCAGCGATTTTATCCGCAGCAAAAAGCCCTCGTACATGATCCCGGCGGCGTTCATGCAGCTTGACGCGATCCCGCTGAATCAGAACCAGAAGGTCAACAAACGCGCGCTGCCGAAGCCGAAGCGGCGCGAGGAGACCGGCGATTTTGTGGAGCCGGCGACGCCGCTCGAACGTGAGATCTGCGAGAAATACGCGTCGATCCTCGGACTGGAGCGGGTCAGCGCGACGGACAGCTTTTTCGACATCGGCGGCAGCTCGATCAGCGTGGCGGAGATCGTGATGTTTGCCATGAACAAAGGCTATCCGATTGTCTATAAGGATGTGTTTGCGAACCCGTCCGCGCGCGAGCTCGCCCGCGTGATCGTCGGTCAGGGAAAGGACGAGAAATCCAGAGCGGCAGCGGACTTTGACTATACCGCGATCAACGAGCTGATCCGGATCAACGCCATGGACCATGTGGACGAGATCTCCGCGCATCCGCTCGGCAATGTCATCCTCACCGGCGCGACGGGCTTTCTCGGCGTCCACGTGCTGTATGCATACCTCAAAAACACGGACGGAAAGATCACCTGCCTCATTCGCCGCGGCCGCTATGAAACGGCGGAGAAGCGCATGAAGACGATGCTGATGTACTACTTCGGCGAGATGATGCCGGAGCTGTTCGGCAAGCGTATCTTCTGCGTGGACGGCGATATCACCGTGCCGGAGAGTCTCAACGCGCTCGAAACGGCGGACGCCGACACCGTCATCAACTGTGCCGCCTGCGTCAAGCACTTCGCAAAGGACGATATCCTTGACCGGATCAACGTGCACGGCGTCGAAAACCTGATCGATTTCTGCGTACGCGGCAAAAAGCGTCTCGTACAGATCTCCACGATCAGCGTCGGCGGCGAGATCGGCACAAAGAATCTGCAAAAGCTCCGGGAGGACATGCTCTACTTCGGACAGAACGTCGACAACGATTATGTGCGCACCAAGTTCCTCGCCGAGCGCGCGATCCTCAACGCGCGCGTGAACCGCGGGCTCGACGCCGTGATCCTGCGCGTCGGCAACCTGATGGGGCGGCATACGGACGGCGAGTTCCAGATCAACTTTGAAACGAACGCCTTCATGCGCTCGCTTTGGGCGTATATCCAGCTCAAACAGGTTCCGGTCACGATCCTTGAACAGCCCGCGGAATTCTCGCCCATTGATTCCGTCGCAAGCGCCGTGCTGACGCTTGCCGGTGCGGACAGCCGTTTCAGCATCTTCCATGTGAACAACAACCACTCGGTCACGATGGCGGACCTGATGGCGGTCGTACGGCAGCACGGATTCGACGTCAGGACCGTTTCCGAGGAGACGTTCCGGGAGACGCTGCGCGAGGCGACGCAGCACGAGGAGGAGAGCCGGACCGTACTTTCGCTGGTCGCCTATTCCAACAAGGAGGGCGACGACCTTGCCCTGGTCGAGGCCGATCACCGCTTTACGGTCAATGCGCTCTTCCGGCTGGGCTTCAAGTGGCCGATCATCGACGACAGCTATCTTGAACGCGTGATCTGGTCGCTTGATTCCTTCGGCTTCTTCACGGAAACGGAATAACTGCCCGATCGGAATACGCTCCCGGCTCCGCCGCCGGGAGCGCTTCTTTCGTTTTGCAGCCGATCCCGCGGAGGATGAACGATTGCGCACACGGAAGGCGGGTTATTATGAAAATATTGGGAATTTGGTATTGTCAAACGGCGCCGTATCGTTTATAATACGATGCAGGGCTGAATGAGCCTGCGCCGCACTCTTTGGGAGAGCGGACAATCAGAAAGGGAAGTCGACCGATGATCTTTACCGCATAGTGATCTGTACGTCAAACCGAACGGTATTGACGGCGTGCAGCCGGAATTTCAAACAAAGGAACCAGAGCCGTGATTTGAATCGCCCGCATGGCGTGATTTGTGATCGACGCGCGTAGTATCCTTACCCGAAAAAAGGCCGCACACAGAGCATTTTGCGACAAAGAGCATAGCCGAGCCCGAAGGGTGTTTTGCTTCCGAACAGAGGGAGCGGAATATACCGTCGTCTGATTGTGTGCAGGAGCATTCTGCTTTTTCATACAAACCGACCGCGGACCGGCAGTTCTTTGCCCGGTCCGCTATTTATATGAATATTTACGTGGATAAAAGAGAATGAACATGAAGGGATATGAATTAAAGAATAAAAACCTGCATCTCGAAAAGATCAATGCAAATAACTTTCTCGCTCTGTACGATCTCGAGGTGAGCGAGGAACAGAAACAGTTCGTGGCGTCGAACCGCTTCAGCATGGCGGAGGCGTATGCGCGTCTGAGTAACGGTCAGTTCGTGCAGTGCTTCGGCATCATCGACGGAGATACGCCGGTCGGTTTTGCGATGATCGGACATGACGTCGAAGAGGAGGGAAGCCCGGAGTCCGTCAACAAATGCTATCTTTTGTGGCGGTTCATGATCGGACAGCAGTATCAGAGACGCGGTTACGGCAGGGACGCTCTGCATCTGCTGCTGGATTGGGTGCTGACGTTCCCGGACGGACCGTCCGAACGGTTTTCCACGACCTACGAACCGAACAACGAAGCCGCAAAGCATCTGTATACGTCGTTCGGCTTTATTCCGACCGGGGAGAAGGACTGCGACGACGAGGAGGACGCCGAGGACGTCGCGGTGCTGCCCCTGACCGACAGAATTGCAAAAGAAATAAAAGAACAAAAGGTGAAGCTTATGGAACAGGAGAATTTGAAAAACGATCTGAGGATCGAAAGAGAGGAAGATGTGTCGAAGTACCTTCCGGAAATCGACCGTGAAGAGGTCGCTCCGGAGATCATCGAAGCGCTGTCCGAAAACGACGAGGACTTTTATACGGTTTTCTGCAGAGAAAAGGCCGTCGGACTTTCCTGTATCGTGCCGGACGACGAAGACGGCTATCTGTTCGTCTATATCTTCCCGCCGTATCGCGGAAAGGGGTACGGGCATCTTGCGGCGGCGCATGGGGAACGACGCCTTCTGGAACAGAAGGTTTCGGCGATACACACACACTATCGGTGGGCGGACGAAAACGCAAAGCGGTTTGCCGAATCCTGCGGCTTTAGGGGAACCTTCGCCTCCGCGGAGATGATCTACCGCGGGGAAGCGTTCGAGCTTCCCGAACTGCCGATCCGGCCGTACGAGGACAAGGATTACATCGATGCGTTCACGCTGTCGGCGGAAGCGTTTCACAGAATGCGTCTTTCCACCGGCTGCTTCCCGGATTCCGTTGCAGGGGAGCCGAGCGAGGCGAGCAGAAAACGCTGGGCGGAATCGGATGAGGATCAGTACGTCTTCGTCAAGGACGGTAAGGTAATCGGCTATGCGGACGTGGACGGAACGGAGATCGATTCCGTTTCGATCGAGGTCTCCGAGCAGGGCAAGGGCTACGGAAAAGCGTTCGTAAAATATCTGGTGAACCGCATCCTCGAAAAAGACGAGGACGAGCCGACGCTCTGGTGCGTCGTCGGGAACAATAAGGCGCGGCGGCTCTATGATTCCCTCGGCTTTGAAGAAATCTGGACCGAAGCATTCGCGAAGAAAAAGGTCCTCGCGGAGGAATGAATCAAGAATCAAAACAGTATCAGAAAACATAAAGGAGAATCAGTTATGAAATTCAAAGAAATGCCTTACAAGAGACCCGATCCCGAAGCGATCATTCAGTTGATCAAGGATCTGACCGAACGGCTCAAAAACGCAAAGAGCTTTGAAGAAGCCGACGCCGTCTTTCTCGCATACGAGGAAGCGGAAAAGGAAGCCGACACGATGGCGGTGCTGGCGTACATCCGTCAGTCGATCGATACGCGCGATGAATTTTACAACGAAGAGAAGGAGTTCTGGGACGATTTCGGACCGGAGGTTGAGGAGTACGAGCAGGAATGGCTCGAAGCAATGCTTTCTTCGCCGTTCCGCAGGGACTTTGAAGCGAAGTACGGCGATCTGATGTTCGTGAACGCAGAGATCGAAAAGAAAACCTTCTCGCCCGCGATCATCGAGGACATGCAGAAGGAAAACGAGCTTGTCGACGAATACGACAACCTGATCGCGTCGGCACAGATCCCGTTTGAGGGCGGCGTCTACACGCTGTCGCAGATGGAGCCGTTCCAGGACGATCCCGACGACGCGCGCCGTCACGCGGCATGGAAGGCCAAGGGACAGTGGTACAAGGACAACGGCGAACAGCTCGACCGGATCTACGACGATCTCGTCAAGGTGCGCGATTCGATGGCAAAGAAGCTCGGCTACAAGAACTTCATCGAGCTCGGCTATTACCGCATGGAACGCAACTGCTACACCAAGGAGGACGTCGAAAAGTTCCGCGCCGCGGTGCAGAAGTACGTTGTGCCGATCGCGGACCGGATCATGCGCGCGCAAGCAAATCGGATCGGCGTACCCTATCCCATGTCGTTTGCGGATGAATCGCTGAAGTTCCGGAGCGGCAACCCGCGGCCCGCGGGCACGCCGGACGATATCCTTGCGCAAGGCAGAAAGTTCTACGATGAGCTTTCGCCGGAAACCTCCGAATTCTTCCGCACGATGCTCGACGAGGAGCTCATGGACGTGCTTTCCACCGAAGGAAAGATGGGCGGCGGCTACTGCAACGATCTTGCAAAGTACGAGCGTCCGTTCATCTTCGCGAACTTCAACGGCACCTCCGGCGATGTCGAAGTCGTCACGCACGAGGCGGGACACGCCTTCGCGTACTGGATGAACCGCAAACGCATTCCGAGCGAGTACAACAGTCCGAGCGAGGAGGGCTGCGAGGTCCACTCGATGAGCATGGAGTTCTTCGGCTGGAAGAACGCCGAGGGCTTCTTCGGCCCAGACGCAAGAAAGTTCAGGTACAGCCACCTTTCCGACGCGCTGACGTTCATTCCGTACGGTACGATGGTCGACCACTTCCAGCACATCGTTTATGAGCATCCGGAGTACACCCCTGCGGAGCGCCACGCGGCGTGGAAAGAACTGCTCGGCATCTATATGCCCTGGGAGAAACTGGACGGCGAGATCCCGTTCTATAGTGACGGCGAGGGCTGGCAGCGGCAGATCCACATCTACGAGGTTCCGTTCTACTACATCGACTACTGCCTGGCGCAGACCGTTGCGCTGCAGTTCTGGGCGATGATCCAAAAGGACGAAAAGGCAGCGTGGGAACGCTATATGGCGTACACTGCGCAGGGCGGCAGCCGCACGTTCGTCGAGCTTTTGAAGCACGCAAACCTTCGCACACCGTTCGACGAGGCGTGCCTTCGGGAGGTCTGCGAGATCGCGACCGCATGGCTCGACGGTTACGACATGACCGGCATCGAATAAATAACACGGGAAGATATGCGCCCGCTCCGCGCGGCGCGGGCGCAAAAGGAGAACGAAATGATTTATGAACTGAAAGATCTCGGGAAGGTTGAACCGCTGTTCGGAGACTGGGTGTTACCCGAATTAAAAGACCGGGACGGTCTTACTATCCGGATCTTTGTGACCGATCCGGACGCGCCGCGTTCGGCCATGCTGTTTACGGGCGAAGAAGAATACTTTGCGGGAGAGCCGAACAGAGAACTTGTGCAAAGCAAACAGTCGAAAGAAGTCGCGCTGCTTGCCAAAGAGGAAGCGTGGGAACCGCTTTTTCGGGAGTGTTACCCGGAAGCCGAACGGGTCACCCGCTACGCGATCCACCGGTGTAAAGACTTTGAACGGGAAAAGCTCCAGTCGTTCGCCGACGCGCTGCCTAAAGGGTACGAGATCCGGCGCATCGACAGCGAGATCTACGATTTGATCGGGAAACTCGACGATGAGGATTTGCAGGACCTGACCGGCGACTTCGACACGAAGGAGGAGTTTCTCATAAAGGGGCGCGGGTTCGTCGTGCTGAAGGACGGCGGGATCGTTGCCGGCGCTTCCAGCGCATATTGCTATTGCGATGGCATTGATGTCGAGATCGACACCGACAAAGCGGAGCGGCGCAAGGGGCTTGCGACCGCAGTCGGCGCAAAGCTGATCCTGTCCTGCCTGGACGACGGACTGGAACCGCGCTGGGACGCGGCAAACCTGATTTCGGTGCATCTTGCGGAGAAGCTCGGATACCGGTTCGACCGCGAATACGCGTACTACTGGGTAAACGAGACGCAGAATCTCATGATCAAAGATCCCGACAAGAGCAAATGGCCGGCGTTCTGCGGCGACTATGAACCGCTGTGCAAGGCGTTTCCGCTCAAAAACATCCGGATGCAGAACGACGATCTGTACGGAACGGCGGTCAACTATCTGGGGGAGGACTTTACGTTCAAGCTGCTCCCGCTCGGAGAAAACCGCTTCGGCAGGGCGGGCGGCTGCGTGATCATCGATTTCGGCGAAAACTGCCTCACAATCGACGGGATCACCTGCAGAAAGCTGTAAGCATCAAAAGACAAATCGAAGTGTATGGAGGAAACAAGATGATACGATTTGAAACCGAACGGTTGATCCTGCGCAACTACACGATGGACGATGTGCCCGCAGTGCATGAATACTTTTCGAGCGAGGAAGTATCGCGGTATGAGGATTTCTGGCCCATGACGATCGACGAAGTTGCGGAAGGTCTCTCCGAATGGAAAGACATGGACAACCGCATGGCGGTCGTTCTCAAGGAGACCGGCGAACTGATCGGAAGCGTCGGATACTGGGTCCATGATGAAGATGAGGAAACGGAATACTCGATCGATTATGATTTCAATCCGAGATTCTGGCACAAAGGATACGCTCTGGAAGCCGCAAAAGAGGTCGTGCGTCATCTCACGGAAGACCTGCACGTAAAAGAGATCTGCGGAGACTGCGACGAAAGAAATATCGCATCGTCAAATCTTCTGGAACGACTGGGCTTCCGGCTGGTGGAGATCGTTGACGACGCGTATAAGAAAGACGCAGACGGAAATCCCATTATGATCCGGTCAAAAGAATACAGATTGACCGCCTGAACCACGAAAAAATGACAGGAGGGAAACCATTATGAAAATCAAACTGATTCCGGTCAACGACGAAAACCGCGAGGCGGTCCTGGCGCTTTCCGTGCGCGAGGATCAGCCGTTCGTCGCAGCAAATGCAGTTTCGCTGAAGCAGGCGGACGAAACGAATGAGGAGTACCCCGGCGTGGCGCGTCCGTTTGCGATCTATGCGGACGATCGGCTTGTGGGCTTTACGATGTTCGCCTTTGCGCCGAAGGCGGAGGATCCGGACGACCGCTACTGGCTCTGGCGCTTTATGATCGACAAAAACGAGCAGGGCAAGGGTTACGGTCAGGCGGCTTTGCAGGAGATTATCCGCTATTTCAAGGAAAACGGTGCGGATCGGCTCTTTTTGTCCACCGAGCCGAAGAACGAGCTTGGCCTTCACATCTATCACAAGGCAGGCTTCCGCGAGACCGGCATCATCAGTGACGGCGAGGCGGTTCTGATGCGGATGCTCAAGGGGCGCAACCGAGTCATAAAAAATTTCTTCGGCGTCGACGTGGACGGGCATCTGCGGATCAAGGGCAAAAAGGGTTATGGTGTGAGTGTTGCCGTCAGCGACAGCGACGGCGATCTGGAAACCTACTGCGCCGGCAGCGGAAGGTTCGGACAGGACTTTCCGGTGAACCCGGACATGCTGTTTCAGGCGGGGTCGGTCAGTAAGCCTATGTTTGCGCTGACGCTGCTGCGCTACGTTGACAAGGGTCTCATCGACCTTGACGCGGACATCTCGGGCGTCGTGCCGGAGTTCGTCAAGAAAGGTCCCGTGACATTCGCCGCGCTGCTTTCTCACACGGCGGGCTATAACGTGCACGGCTTTCCGGGCTACCCGGCAAATCACGCGCCGCTTTCGCTCGAGGATGTGCTGAACGGCAAGGGCAATACGCCGAAGCTTCGCAGGATCCGTCCGTACGGCAATCAGCATATCTATTCCGGCGGCGGGATCACGCTTGCCGAGCTTGCCTTTACGCGCATCACCGGCATGACGCTGAAAGAAGCGTTCCGAAAGGAGGTCGCAGAACCGCTCGGACTCAAGCGTACCGGCTATTTCCAGCCGCTCGACGAGGAACTCGTCGAAAACGCGGCGTTTGGCGGCAGGCTTGCGGAAAAGGAGGACCCCGCGCACGGCTATCACTATTATCCGGAGCATGCGGCGGCGGGACTCTGGACCACGCCGACGGAGCTCGTCAAGATTGGTCTTGCCCTTTCCAAAAGCTACCGCAGGGGCGGTTTCCTCAAAAAGGCGACGGCGCGGCGCATGCTGACGCCGGTCATGGACGGCTATGGGCTTTGCATCAACAATCTGCGCGGCGACATCGGTTACCACGGCGGCGAAAATGAGGGTTTCCTGACGGTATGGATGACCTCCCTTCGGTCGGATTTGTGCATGGCGATCATGGTGAACCATGTCAATGAACAAACAGATGATGCACTTACGGATATCGCCATTGACCTGTTCCAGAACGTCGAGGAGGACACCGTGGACGCGCCGGGCAAGCGGAGCCTCGCGGTCCTGTGCGGTAAATACGAGCATCCCGAAAACACCGATCTCTATGTGGACGAGGTGTTTCTGGAAGACGGAAAGCTGCACGCAAGATTCATCGACGCGGAGGACGGCGAATTTATAAGCGCGCTCTACCCCATCGGCAAAAAGACCTTCGGCCGCAAAGGCGGCTTTGCAAAGATCGTCTTCGGCGACAACTGTCTGACCATCGACGGGATCACCTGCAAAAAACTGTAAGAATACGAAACGGGGCGGCGGAACTTCCGCCGCCCGGAAAAGAGAGAACAGAATGATGGAATATAAACTTGTTGATTTGACAGAAGAAGACACCGCGTATATCGGCGAAGGGATCGTCGCGATCGTGCCGCACGAAACAGACGCGGATGCAGAAGAATTCGTCCTCAAGGTCGAGGACGAAAACGGCAAGATCATCGGCGGATGCGTCATCGAGGCATACGAATACCGCTGGCGCAGGATGTATCTGGACACCCTTTGGGTGGATGAACGCTACCGGCACCACGGGATCGGCTCCATGATCATCCGCGAGATCGAGCGGATCGCAAGGGAAAAGGGCTGCCGGGTCGTGACGCTCGGCACCGCAAGCTTCATGGCAAGACCGTTCTATGAAAAACACGGCTACACGGTGTTTACGACGCTGAAAAAGGCGAACGGCTACATCAGCTATTCTCTGGTCAAGTATCTGGACCGGGACACGCCGGACTACGTGCCGACCGACAACAGCGGCACGCGCTTCCGGCTCTCGCTCGGCAGCGACGGCGACGCGAAAGTGATCGTAAACGGCATTCATACGTACAGCGAAGCCTACGAGCCGAAATACGAGTGCGTTGCATTTTACAAGAAGCTGACGGACAAGGACGGCAGGCGAATTGCGGGCGTGATCGCGGACGTAAACAAAGGCGACTACTGCTTTGTCGATGCAGTGTTTGTGGAGGAGCCGCTCCGGCGTCAAGGCCTCGGCACACGCCTTTTACGGGAGGCGGAAGCATTTGCAAAGGAAAACGACACGTCTATGGTCCTGACATACGCGGGCGACTGGAACCTTGGGTTCTTCCAAAAGAACGGCTACTTGCTTCGCGGCGAGCTCAAGGACGTCCCGAAGGGACACGATTGCTACGAGCTGTACAAGAATCTGTAAAGCAGGAGGGAGCAGCGCCTCCGGGCCGCGTCGGTCCGGAGGCTCTGCCGCGTCTGTGGAGGCACGCTTGCCCGCAATGCGGCAGAAAAAAGCACAACAACGGGAATTTTGTAACATCGGTGTGATGTTTTGTTCACATTTCCTTGATACAATAGGACCATGAAACGGAACATACACAAGATTTTGATATGGTTGTGCGCGGCGGCGATGCTTGCCGCATGCGCGGGCGGACAGCCGAAAACGGCGGAGCCGATCACGGTGATCGCGGAGGAGACCGCCGCGCCGACGGCGGCTGCGGAAACGACCCCCGCGCCGACGGAGGAGATCGTCGTTCTGCCCGACAGGCCGGTCGATCTCAACGCATTCGCCGGCGTCTACGCAAACGAAAATACTGATTTCGTCGTGATCGAGGAAATCGAAGACTCGTATGTGATGTCGGTCGTGCTGTACCGGCTGATCGGGATGGACGGCGGCACGGTCTCCGCAGCGGCGGACGGCGTCGTCTTCCGCTCCGTCGATCCGGAAGGAAACCCGATGACGGTTACGTTTTACCGGGACGGCGAGACGTACGCGCTGCACGTGGACGAAAGCACATGGGAATATCTCGCGCCGGGGACGGTCGTGTCCGGGTTTGAGCGGGTCGAGAGCCTGCCTTCTCCCACGGGCGAATACGGCGAGCAGATCGGCCCGGACGATCTTTCCGAGGCGCCGAAGGGACATTATACGTTTCAGCCCAAGGTCTGCTCCGTCTACATGGAGGAGGTCTTCGGCAAGGACATGTGCGACGCATGGTTCAACCTTGTCGATGCGGTGCTTGCGGGCGAGGACACGTTTGCCTGCAAGGACCAGCACACCTACGACTGGATGATGGGGCAGTTTCCGGAGCATTGCCTGCCGATCCTGAAGGAGCTCATCGACTACGCGTGGGACCGCGAGCATTCCGTGATCGACGGCGTCGCGAGCTTTACATACCTTGTCCCGCCGGAGGAGGCGAAGGCGCGGATCGAGGCATTCGGCAAACAGATCGAGGATCTTTTGAACAGGGCCTTATCGGACGAGTATTCCGATTTCGAGAAGTGTCTCGCGCTGTACATCTATTTCTCCGATCACTACGAATACGACTGGGATACCTACAGCAAGATGGACGACGAGTATGTGGACTATACCTCGTGCTATCGCTTCTTCCAGACCGGGATCGGCATCTGTCATGAGATCTCGTCGGCGTACTCCTATCTGCTGATGCAGGCGGGTGTGCAGGCGACGACCATGAGCGGTACGCGCGCCTACGATCTGGCCGGACACCAGTGGAGCTACGTCCGCATCAACGGCAGGGATTACCACATCGACCCGACCTATGTGCTCGGCACCGGCGGCGCGCTGCGCTATTTTCTGATGACCGACGAAAAGCGCGAGGAGGAGGACAGCTACGATCCGGCGACGTTCTACGCCGTCTCGCACTATTCGCAGGACCATCCGCATCCCGACTACATCGCGGACGACGAGACCTTCGCGCCGCTGTGGGCGTATGATTTTGAATCGTTTTCCCACGATACACACACCGTGCTCTGTCCGATGGAGGTCGGCGATTACGGCGAGTGGTCGTATTACCGGTTTGACTATACCGGGTATTGAGCGGACGGAGGATACGGCGGCATGACGCGCAGACAGGAGAAGCAGACGACAGAAAAACATCCCGCAGCAAAGACAAAGCGGGCGAAGGCCGCGGCAAAACCGCAGCCCGACGTGACACGTCCGGTATTCATCGACCTGGACGACGCTTACGGCGTTCCGTTCTGCTTTTCTGCGCCCGTCCCGCAGGAGTACAAAAGACCGTAGCGGAGAAGAACGGTTTATCGGGATCGCCGGCGAAAAAGCGAATCAAAAACAAGGAGCTTCGGGGATTGCCCGGAAGCTCCTTTTTTGTGCCGATCAACGGGTCATACTATTTTGAAACGGTCACTTCGAAAACCATGACATGCACGACTCTGCCGGAGAAAACATTGACGGCGACGATATAGGTCACGCCGGGGCTCACGGCAGTCAGAATGCCCTTGCCGGAAACGACCGCAACGGTGGTGTCGTACGAATAGAATTCCGTGTAGAAGCTGGCGGAGGGCACGGTTCTCGTATCTCCGACCTTGAACCGGCTCCCGTCCGCAGAGTCCGGGATCTCATGCAGCCTGCGCTCGACGCCGCGGGACATGGCCATGATGACACGGATATCATCCTCATATTCGAAGATCGCAGGGTCGCTGACGTGGTTGTTGTCGATGCCGAGCGCGCCGGTCGGGGCCTGCGTCTCCGGAGCGTCGGTCGGGGCAGGCGTCGCAGGAACGTCGGTCGGGGCAGGCGTCGCAGGAACGTCGGTCGGAGCCTGTGTCGGCGGAACGTCGGTGGGTGCCTGCGTCTGGGTCGTCTGATGCGTGTCGATGCCTGTGAAATCGTCGCTGTGCCGGTCGGCAGGACCGTTTTCCAAACCGTCGGAAGCCGATTGCGATGTCGCTTGTGCAGCGTCCGGAACGGCTGCGGTTGCGGGGACATTGCTTCCGTTGTTTCTGGTCGCGAGCAGGATCACACAAAGCACAAGCGCGATCACGGCAACCGTACTGACGATGCTGATCAGCGCGACCTTGGTACCGGACCGCCTCGGCGCAGCTTTTTGCGGTGCGGCGTTCACCGGCATCTGCTTTTGGGTGACGGCAGCGGGAGCGGGAGCAGCCGGCGCCTGCTTCGGGGCGGCATGCGGCGCGGCGGCCGGCGCAGACTTTGATGTGTCCTTCCGCGGCACCTTGCTGAGGATTTCTTTTGCACGAGTCCGGTCGCGGGGATCGATCATGATGGAACACCCGTACCGGCCGGAATACTTCAGGACATCATAGTGGATATGGTGATTGTCCAGAATGATCTTCCACTCGTCCCAGTCTTTGACGTTATAGAACGCGGGATCGTCTCCGCTGACGCCGAGAAGCGCCCAAAGGGGGATGGGATCATCCTTCTGTGCGGCCGGCTGTCCGCTGCCGGAGACATCGGATTGTTCGACGGACTGCAAAACGGCGGGGTCGGCGTGCTTTTTGATGCTGCCCGACTGCAGAAGGTCGGCGATTTTCTGTTTCGTTTCTTTGACGTTATAGGACCAGACGGCGGATTCCCCGTCCTTGTCGGCGACCCAGTATTCACCGAGTTCTTTGCGGAGCTTCGGCTCGGAAATCTGTTCAAGCTGTTCGGGATCGACAAGATCCCGCAGCGGGATCGCTTTTGATTCCAGCCGGCTGATGATCTCGGTGACCTTTTCGTTGATCGCCGCATAATAGTTGACGCCGTCATCGCTTTTTGCGCTGTTGAACAGCGTTTCGATAATGGTCCGTTCGCTGGTTGCCAGAACCCGCAGATCTTCCGTGCTGGGAGGCGTATTGACGGAATGACTTGTTTGATTCCTTCGGCTGATGATTTGCTGTAAGGTGTTTTTATTATCCGTCAGCTTTCCCCATCGCCCGTCGTTGTTTTTATAGTCGTTGGGATCAAAATCAGGTTCAAAATACTTCTTCAGCGCCTGATGGACGGGAGGATAATTGAACCGGAGGACCTTTGCGCACGCCTGCACGTCAAACCGGTCAAACGGTTTATTGATCGGAGAAACCTGTCCGTTTCCTCCTTTTTCTTGTTTTCTTCTGTTTGCTTCCGCCGCCTGCGCGACATCTGCCTGATGAAATACGCTTTCTGCGTCGTCTCCGTATTCCGCGCGCATGGCTTCGCTGATGCACCTTTGAACGCATTCCGTAAAGAGACCCTGAATATAGTTAAAATAATACGCTATGGTAAAATCTCTTTTTTTATTCTCCCAGTATTCTGCGTCATTGACCAAATACTCCATAATCATACCTCCGTAATCCGTAAAAAGTATATCTGATTTGCACCTGGAAATCAAGAGCGCGGCGGCACAATGCTGCCGCGCTGCGCCGCCGTTCAGCTGTCGATTTGGCTGTAAAACGCATTGAGAAGGCGCTGCATGCACTCCGCATAGGTGCGTTCCTCCGGGGCATCCCGGTCGATCACGTCCGGAAACAGCGACAGGATGACGGAAAACGCACTCTGCGCCATCTTCCAGACCGCATACTGACGATCGGAATCGGATTCATATGTATGAAAAGCCAGGGTATTGCGCACCAGAATCATGGAGCGGCATTCGATCCGCGCAAGCCGCAGCTCTCGGTCGTCAAAGCCAAATCGCTTTTGCAGCAGTTTGCCGACCTCCGGAATACACAGCAGGATCTTTGCGCATGACCGACAATCCAGACGGTCAAATCCGCAGGCCGATTGTATGATCGAAGAGAAACGCATGCCGTTTGCAGTGCGCCCGGTTTCGGAATGCTTCCGGTTGGATTCTTCACAATTCTTTCGGTCAAGCTCCGCCAGCGCTTCAAATGCGCGGTCGCCGTATTCCGCTTCCATTGCGTCCTTGATGCAGGTGCTGACGCATTTGGCAAAGACCCAGCAGATTTTGGAATAGTAGTCGGGAATGGTATCGATGTTCATGTTTGTGCCACCTTTCTTTTTGATGACAACATGATACACCGGTTTTCCGGGCGCGACACGGGAAAAAGGTTGCAAAGTGCGGCGCGGTCAATCGTCGCGCGGAGGTTTTTGCGCATGCAATGCGCCGTGCAGCAGCGCGGCTTGCTTTTGGAGCCGCTTCCGGATCTCTTCCCTGACGGAGCCTGCAACGCCGTTTTTGACGGAGACGGGGGACTGGACCCTGACGTGCGTGTTGAAGGACAGAATGCGCATGACCATCTCCCGCTTCTCGCTTTCGCGGCAGTTCAGCGTCACGCGATAGGTGTGTTCGCCGGTCCGCTCGGTTTTCTTTTTCAGATCGGAGAAGTGCAGCAGCACGCGCTCCAGCGCGTTGTGATCGTCGAACAGATCAAGCACAATCTGCTGTTCCTCCTCCTCGATGCTGTCCTCCGGCAGGAACGCGTCGTGCGTTTCGCAGTGCAGAACGGTCGCAAGATTGATCTGCATCGGCAAACGGCTGCGTCTTTCGGCGATCAGACGGAACTTGTCGTCCTTTTCCGAGTATTCCAGCCGAAGGGGACGGACCTCTTCATACTGTTCCTTGCCGGAATTGGTGGAAAGGAAGCGGATTCCGAGCTTGCGGTGGTTGCGGATCGCGTCGAGAACGGTCCGAAACCGCGCGCGGTAGTTCGGATCGGTAAAGGGATCGCCGTCGGTATAGCGGTCGTAATAAACGATTTTGTCCGGTGAATACAGCGGCTTGACGCCGTCGAGCGCCGGGACGCCCTCCTCCGGCAGAAACAGGCTGACGCGCGGATCGGCAAAGACCGTCTTCATCCAGCGCAGCTCCGGTGTCGTCAGCGGGAACGGCGGCAGCTGTTGAATCGGGGAGAACAGCGTCTGATCGGCCGGATCCTCGAACAGCAGCATCCAGTCCCCTTTCATGAGATGAAGCAGGTTGACGTTTGCATCGGCGAACGAATCCGTGAGCAGCCTGCCGAGGGCGCGTGACGCATTGCGGCAGCTTTTTCCGTGCAGTTCGCGCAGGAATGCGGCCGTGGCGCCGTAATACGCGCCGTACATCTCGTGAAAAATGGGCAGCGGACGCTTTTTGGACAGCCGCAGCGAGGCGGGGGCGATGTTGCTCTCGGCGGAAGGCGCGGGCTGCTCGTCCGCTTCGTACAGACGGATCATCTTGTGAAGCGTTTCGGCAAAGCGTTCCGGGTACGACGGATCCGAACAGGAAAAGTCCTCGATCCGTCCGATCAGCGAATAGATCCACGGAAACAGATCCAGCACATGATACACGTCCGCGCGGATCAGCCATTGCGTATCGGAGATCTGTTCAAGCGAGGCGCAGCGCTTTTCACGCTCCAGCCGCCGGATGATATAGGTCTCGTTTTCGGCGACGTGAATGCGAAGCTCCACATGCTTCAGCGCTTCGCCGTCCTTCGGCCTGTACCCGGGGCCCCACAGATGCGACTCAAATTCCGCAAGCGCTTCTTCGGTCAGCGGGCAGAGGTCCGGGAGCTTGACCGGCGCGATGTCGCGGATGCGGTCGATCCGAAGAAATCCCGGTCCCATTCTGTCGCGGTCGTAGCAGAGCAGATGCTGCCGTCCGTTCTGCACGCTGAGGTACAGCTTCAACGGGTACACAATGATCGGACATTCCTGCTTCGTATCCGACATCACCGAGATCCAGACGCCGCGCTGCATCGCATCGAACAGCGTGTACAGCACGCCGTCGTTCAGCGCGTTCAGGAAATAATGATGCTTGAAGCGGATATCCGAGGGAACGTCGCCGATCCGGTTCAGCAGATAATAGCCGAGCACACCGACCGGGTCCTGCTCGGACGCGAAATACAGCGCGTCCCGCAATGGCGCGAGGGAAATGTCCGTCGGATTCAGCCGGTACAGGCTTGTGCGGCCCTTTTGCCGGACCTCAAAGACGCCGAGCGCCGTATATGCTTCGAGCGCATTGCGCAGCGTGCTGTCGTCGAAGGAGTCAAACATCTCGCAGAGCGAATCGGAACGCTTGTCGCCAAGACGACTGACGGCATCGGAAAACAGCGTCAGCATGTCGGCGCGGATCTCGTCGGGCTTACGGAACTTTCCGTCGGAAAGAACGGCAAGCGCATAGAAAAACAACTGCGTTTGCCGGGATTTTGCGGTCTTTGACAGATATGTGAGGTACAGCGGATTCTGCAGCACGGACCGGCCGCTGACGGTGAAATAGTGAATGCGGCGGCCTTTGTCGTCTGTATAATAGTCCAGATACGCGCCGAGCCAGCTTTGCAGACGCTGAATGTCGTTGCCCTGCGCCCGCGGTTTCCGGTTCTGTTTTTCGCTGTAGTCCGACCGGCTGTCGACGCCGAATACAAAGTATTGCCGGACCATTTCCCGCATAAGCTCATAATTGCCGATCATTTCGTTGTATCCGCTCATGCTGCAGCCTCTTTTCCCGTCTTTCGATGATTTTTGATACCATATGATATCATAAAAATGCAGCATGCGCAAGTCGGCCTGCACCCTCTGACGCGCCCTCGGACGCCGTTTCCGCCGGACAGGCTGATAGCAACTGTTTTTCAAAAACAAGAATACGTCCGTGAGGTATGATGTACACAGCAGAAGCAAATCCTGCATCAAATCGAAGGGAGAATGGTTATTTATATGAAACGAATCATCGCTTTTATCCTTTGTCTCATTCTGATGGCGGCGCTCGTTCCGGCGGCGCTTGCGGAACCGTCGGAAACCCCCGACATGCCGGACGCGTCCGAAGCGGTGTCCGGGACGAACAGCGGCGATCCGGTCGCGGCTGCGCTCGCGCAGAAGGAAGACGGAACGGATGCCGCCGTCCTTTCGTTCGCGTATACCGGTCCGGTCACGGACGGTGACGCCGTCACGGACTACAGCTACGAGGTTTATCCGATCCTCGCGCCGTTCCCGTACTTTATCTACGTCAAGACGGACAACCCGGATCCGCTGAGCTTCCGCCTTGTGGATAAGGCAAGCTGCTACTTCGGTCCGGACGACAAGGGCGAGGTCGAGGAGTGGAGCCGCCCGCAGGACCCCGGTTCCTATGTCGAATGCGACCCCGGCACGTACTATCTCTCGACAAAGCTCTTCCATGACGTCGTCTATGAGAACAGGGACGCGCGGCGCGTGCCCGGCGGCTACATCTTTGAAACGGCCAGAGCATTTCCGGACGGCGGCGAGCTTGTCCTGCAGAAGAACGTCAAGCGGGATGCTGATTTCCTGTTCAATCAATACGCGGACACGGATGTGACGGTCGCCTGTCAGCAGATGCAGACGCTGTACGACTACCTGATCGACACCTGCACCGATCCCTCGAAATCGCTGTTCGAGAACCTGAACGCGCTGGAAAGAGGGATGAACGCGATCGGCATCTATCCGCAGCACTATTGCAGCGCCGACCTTCTGAACGAGGACTGTCCGTTCCCGTACATCTATTCTTCTCCCTATCCGGAGCATTCCCTGAGGACCGGCTGCTCGCGCTATCTGAAGAGCCCCGAATGGGTCCTTGCCTCCCAGTCCTATCCGTTCATTATGGACTCGCTCTCGTACCCCGGCGTCATCGCGACTATTGCCAAGCGTCTGGAGCCGAACGCCGTGGTCGAGCAGCATCCGCTGATGCACTGGATGATCAACGTGACCTATAACGGTGAAACGCACATGTACGGCGGTTCCGGCAGAGGCGGCAACGACAGCCTTGAGGACCGCCGCATCGAAAAGCGCTTCACCTTTGCGGGCGACGCGAACGACCTCGCCGTGAAGGGCACGGTCCAGGCATACCATGACCTGCTGCTGAAGTATCATCAGATCGCAGCGGAGGACATGAAGCAGTGGACCGATCTTGTGAAGGGAGAGCCCTTCTATCAGACGATCCGCGGCACCGGCGGCACATGGATCCGTCTTGCAGGCTCTTACGATCTGCCGGAATACGGATACGCGGTCCCGTTCAATGACGGATACCGGGCGGCGTCGCAGGCATGGGTCGACGGCCGGTATATCGACAAGTACGAGCATCAGATCGTCGGCGAGCGCTTTGAGGACCATCCGACCGCGGACATCATTCTGCACAACGTGTCTTATACCGACAGCAGCGGCGCGGCGCACTGTCAGGACGTGATCTATGCGTACGAGAGTGCCTCCGACGCCTGGGTCGCGGGCAGCTTCTATTCGGCCGGATACTATGTCGGCTGCGGCTGGACGCTTCCGGATTCGCTGATTCTGACCCGCGAGGAGGCCGAGGAAGCGATCCGCACGATGGACATCCCGGCCAACGGCAAGCGGTTCCCCGAAAGCGGCCTGATCTACGACGGGCAGAGCTATCCCGGCACGCCGTTTCGGAATGTGCTGGCGACCGGCGTGCACATTCCGGAAACCTATGAAGCGGTGCTCGGCAAATATGACGATTTCATCCCGGTCACCATGGTCCCGGAAAACGCCGTCTGCGCGGTCCTGACGTGGGAATCCTCCGATCCGGACGTCGTGGAGTGCAAATACAGTGCCTATGAGCACCGAAACGTGCTGAACAGCAAAAAGCTCGGCACGGCGACGCTGAACGGCACGACGGCGGACGGCGGATACCGGGCGACCTGCGTCGTCACCGTGGTGCCGAACGTGACCTTCCTTGAGCAGCCGCAGCCGCAGACGGTGAGCGAGGGCGAGACGGTCCGCTTCCATGTGGCGGTCAGCGTGCGCACGCTGAAGCCCGAAGAGGTCCGGTATCAGTGGGAATCCAGCTTTGACGGGCAGTACTGGTTCAACGCCTACGAAACCGGAAACGACACCGATACGCTGACGCTTCAGCCGTCGAGCTTCCTCGACGGGCACCGGTTCCGCTGCCGTATCTACGGCGCGAACGGCGTCAATGCGTACAGCGACGCGGTGATGCTGACGGTCAAGGAACGGGAGATCGGTTCGATCGGATTCGCGGACGGTGCCGTGCAGTACAAGGGCGGAACACCGTATGTGATCGCGAACGGCAAGGCGCAGACGCCGCGCGTCGTCGTCAAGGACGAGAACGGCCGCGTGATCGACGAAGATATGTACGAGGTCACCTACCGTGAGAACAAAAAGCCGGGCACCGCATACGTCGACGTGCGCATGTACGGCAGAGATACCGTCCTGACGCAGTTCTTCAAGATCTACCTGCCCGCGACGACCGAAACCACGATCGAAAACACCAAGGACGGCATCCGCCTGACGTGGAAATCCGTTCCCGGCGCTAAGGGCTACGTCATCTACCGCCGCGCGTGGAACCTCAAGAGCAGCGGCTGGACCGACTTTACGCGCTGGAACAACACGACCAGGACCGCATGGACCGATACGCAGGTGTATGCGGGGACCCGCTACCAGTACGGTGTCAAGGCGTACTTCGCCCCGCGTACTGGGGTGGACGGCGCGACGATCGGCGGCGCGATGGACAACTACAACCTCGGTATCGTGGGACCGCTGAAAACGACCGTGCGCATCACGACGCGCAAACTGGAAAGTGTGACGGCGGGCAAGCAGCAGCTGACCGTCAAGTGGAGCGGGTCCAAGCTCTTCACCGGCTACGAGGTGCAGATCGCGACGAACAGCTCGTTCACCAAGAACGTCGGGACGGTGAAGATCGCCGACGCAAAGACGTATGAGACGACCGTTGCGGACTTGAAGGCCAGGACGACGTACTACGTCCGCGTGCGCTCGTATCACGAGTTCGAGGGCTTCACCTACTACGGACAGTGGTCGAACGTCCTTTCACGCAAGACCAAGTGATCCGGATCCTGCGGCCGCGGCTCCCCAAAAAGGGCCGCGGCTTTTGTTTGCAACCAAAACTCCGATGAAGGGCGCAGCCCCTCATGATATACTGGATCCACCGTGAGGGACGGAAACGTTCGCACGAGATCAGATCATGAAAGGATGCAAACGATGGAAAGCGTATCATATCAACAAATTACCGGAGAACAGTTCGAGACGCTGCAGGCGGGAACGCGCATCAAGTGCATGGATCGCGCCGGACGGCTGCACACTGTCGAAAAGCTCGGCGACGTCATCTACCTCTACCCGGACGGCGGCTGGACGGGCCGCAGGGTCGATCGGGAAACGGTCCTGTCGGGATACCGGTTCTGCCTCAGGGACCCGGAGGCGGACTGGAACGCCCGGCTGGACGATGTGATCGCCCGCCTGAAGAAGTCGGGGCTGAACCAAGGCGTCACGGGGAAGCTGCAGCAGCTGAGAGACCTCTCATACCGGGACGCGGAGGCGGTGAAGTGCATCTTTGACGATTTGCAGGGGGAGCGGTCGATCAATATGCACGAGTTTCTTCGCCTGCACGATCAGTATCCGTGCCTTTCGGATGAACAGTTCCTCCACCTCTTCTTCGGATACACGCGCCGCGGCGAGGTCAGGCCGATCGAATGCGGCGCGGACGGCGGGATCGACCCGGACCGGGTCCGGCGGCTGGTCCGAAAGCCGAAAAACTGTACCCTGACGGGAAACGGACGGGCGTTCGTCTTTCGGAAGAACGGCCGCGAGGCGATGCACGGCTGGTTTGACCCGGCCGACGGAAAGACCCATTGGGGGATCATGCTGGACGAAACGGCGGTCCTTTTGCTGTTCATCTACGATCCGTCGGACGATCCGTTCATGCACGATATCGGGTCGCAGCGCTGATTTCCGATTGAAAACCGCCCCGGAATATGATAGACTGTACCTGACAAAAACCGAAGAGGGAGGTCGGGTGCATGTTCGTATTCTGGGGCGACGGCTCGGAGGAGTCAAAAGCGCTGGTGGACGCCATCCGCGTGCGCAGCACGGAGAATTTCAACTGGACGTTCATCTTTATTCTGGCGGTCGTGTTCTATGTCTACTGGTCGGAGATCCACAGGAAAAACAAGGAGATCGTCTTTGCCGGACTTGCGCTGTACGGCGTACACTGGCTGTATGAGATCGCGAACGCGGTGATCGCGAGGATCTTCGGCTACCCGCTGTGGGCGGTGTCGAACCAGTCGACCACGTTCATCCTGCTGATCGGCGTGTGCTGGGAGCTGTCCATGATGTTCTCGCTTGCGGGCATCATTTCGTTCAAGATGCTTCCGCACGACCGGACCAAGCGGTACTTTGCGAAAAACGGCAAAAAGGGCATCAGCTGCAAGCTGGTCGGCGCGATTGAGATGGCGCTTCTGTTCGCGCTGTTCGAGTCGTTCCTTGCCGGCACGAGCAACCGCTCCTTCATCTGGGTCTACAAGTGGTGGGGCGTCATCCCCGTGTTCATCACGACCTACGTTCCGTTCTTCCTTGCGAGCAACTATGTGCCGGACATGGCTCCGAAGAAACGGAACGCGTTCCTCATCACGGAATGGGCGCTGGTCGCGGTCCTGCTTGCCGTGCTGATCCCGCTCGGCGTCATCTGAGGAATGCAGACAGAAGGGAGCGGGAGCATGCAATCCATTCTGATCAAGGACACCCCGCGCGAACAGCGCGAAGCGATCGTGCGGCGGGCGCTTTGGGGCGACTGCGGTACGGAATGTGAATTCTGCTCCGGCTGTGACAACCTCGGCGGCGGCAGGATCGAAAGCCTCTATCAGCCCTATATCGACGGCGAGAAGGAGATCGCCGAGATCAACGCGGCGTACAGCGCGCCGTTCGTGCGGTAACGGAAACAAGCATGCAGTTCGACAACGCCTATTTTATCATCGGAAACGCATACGCGGGCAAATCGACGCTGGCGCGGTTGCTGGCCGAACGGCACGGCGGGATTCTGTGCGGGGAAAACTGGCACGATTCCTATCCGGAGCCGCTCGACGCGGCCGAGTTTCCCGCGCTTCTTTATACCAGAGACCTGAAGGATTGGCGCGCGTTCATCCGCCGTTCGCCGAAGGATTACGAAGCATGGTACGACGCGGTGAGCAGGGAATGCGAGATCCTGGAGCTACGGATGCTGCCGGAGATCTGCAAACGCGGCAAGCCGGTCTTTGTCGATACGAACATTTCAACAGAAACGCTGAGGCGGATCGCCGCGCCCGGCCATGTGCTCGTCATGCTGGCCGATCCGAGCATCTCCGTGCAGCGGTTTTTCGAGCGTCCGGACGCAGATAAGCAGTTCCTGTACCGGCTCATTCAAAGCGAGCCGGACCCAAAGGCCGCCATGGAAAACTACCGGCAGGGCCTGATGCGCATCCATTCCCAAGCGCGTTATGATCGTCTTCTGCACGCAGGCTTTCCGGTGATCCTGCGCGACGAGACCCGCGCCGCGGAGGAAACGCTTGCGCTTGCGGAGCGGATCTTCGGGCTGAAAGCATGCGTCAGCTTGCGGCCGCACCACGGCATGTGCTTTCAGTTCTATGCGGGAAAGGGCTACAGCGCGGAGTTTACCGACCATATAGGCCGTGTGGTCCGCGCGCTTTCCGACAATCCGCAGACGCCGGTGCGGCTGACGTGCTCGGCGGACGTCGTCTGCGAACACTGCCCGAACAATATCGGCGGAGTCTGCAAAACCGCCGACAAGGTCAGCCGCTACGACGCGGCGGTTCTTGACGCCTGCGACCTTTGCGACGGTGACGAGCTGCCCTACGCGGCCTTCTCTGCGCAGGTCAGGGAGCGCATCCTCGACGCGGGCCTGCGCCGCAGCATCTGCGGCGACTGCGAATGGGACGCGCTCTGCACAAGATAATAAACGCTTCGGAGGACCTCTGCGCGTCGGCGCGCACGGGCGAATCGCGGCAAACGGGATCGAATATCGCCTCCGCCCTTGACTAATCTCGTCAAAACAGCTATAATTGACGAGAATAAAGGAGGGAGTGACGGGAATGCGCGGATTTGACTATTCGTTTTTGCAGAATAAAGCATGGGATAACGAGATCGTAAACTACCTGTCGCAGATCCATGAGCTGAAGGGCGGACAATCCGTGTACCTCAAAAACCAGCCGGATGCGCTTGAAAAACTCGTGGAGATCGCAAAGGTGCAGAGTACGGAATCGTCGAACGCGATCGAGGGCATCCGTACGACGGAAACGCGCCTGCGTCAGCTGATGCGTGAAAAAACAACGCCGAAAAGCCGCGACGAAAAGGAGATCGCGGGCTATCGCGACGCGCTGAACACCGTGCATGAGAACTTCGACTGCATCCCGCTGACCCCGAACTACATTCTGCAGCTGCACAAGATCCTGTTCCAATATACCGACAGCGCGTTCGGCGGGTCGTTCAAGAACGTGCAGAACTACATCAGCGCGACGACGGCGGACGGAACCGCCTTTACGCTGTTCACGCCGCTTGCGCCGTATGAGACGCCGGACGCTGTGCGCGCGCTTTGCGACGCCTATAACCGCGCCGTCGGCGAGGGCAAAACCGACGCGCTGCTGCTGATTCCCTGCTTTATCCATGACTTCCTGTGCATCCATCCTTTTCTCGACGGCAACGGCAGACTGTCGCGGCTTCTCACGACGCTCCTGCTGTATCGCAGCGGCTATGCGATCGGGCGCTATATCTCGCTTGAAGCAAAGATCGCCGGGACGAAGGAAGCGTATTACGACGCGCTCGAAGCGTCGCAAACCGGCTGGCACGAGGGCAGCGACGATCCGACGCCGTTTATCAAGTATCTGCTCGGCACGTTCGTTGCAGCATACCGGGACTTCGAGGATCGCATCGCGCTCGCTGCGCCGTCGTCGCTGGACACTGTCCGCAATGCGGTGAAAACGCGGATCGGCAGGTTCACGAAGGCCGAGATCGCCGAACTCTGCACGTCCATGAGCGCGACGTCCGTGGAGCGGCATCTGCGAGCGCTGTGCGCATCCGGCGAGATCGAAAAGCGCGGCGGCGGGCGCTCGTCGTATTATCTCCGCAGGGGACTTTGACGGACCACGCACCCAAGAAGGAGGGAACCATGATCGTTCTGCTCACCGGCGCGTCGCATACGGGCAAGACCGTACTGGCGCAGCGCCTTTTGGAAAAAACGAAAATCCCGTACCTGTCGATCGACCATCTCAAGATGGGCCTGATCCGAAGCGGCCGGACCGCGCTGACGCCGGAGGACGACGACGCGCTGACGGACGAGCTTTGGCCGATCGTGCGCGAGATCATCAAGACCGCGATCGAAAACCGGCAGAGTCTGATCGTCGAGGGCTGCTATGTGCCGTTCGACTGGCGGAAGGACTTTGACGGACCGTATCTTTCGTCGATCCGCTTCCTGTGCCTTGCGATGACGGACGCGTATATCGACGCGCATTTTGACGCGATCGGATCTCATGCCTCCGACGTCGAACATCGCCTGGACGATTCCGATCTGACGCCAGACCGGCTGAAGGCGGACAATCGCCGCATGATCGAAGGCTTCCGAGCCGCAGGCGAGAAGGTCACGCTGATCGACGCCGACTGGGAACAGACGGCAGCGGCGCTGATTTGTAATCAGTGATACCGGAAAAGGAGGGAAGTACCGTGAACTACCGCGTCATCGACCGGGAAACCTATTACAGAAAGGATGCATTCCGTCATTTTTCGGAGGACTGCAAGTGCTCCGTGTCCATGACGGCGCGCGTCGACGTGACGGAGCTGGCGGCCTGTTCCAAGCGGACCGGCACGAAGTTTTATCTGAATTTCCTGTACCTGCTGTCGAGAGCGCTGAATTCGCGCGACGATTACAGGATGGGCTACTTTTACCAAACGGACGAGCTGGTTTGCTACGACGTGATCCACCCGATGCAGTATGTGTTTTCGGAGGACACCGAGACGTGTACGCCGGTCTATTCCGTGTACGACGCGGATTATCCGACATTCTATCGCAACGCCCTCAAGGACATGGAGCAGGCGAAGCGGGGAAAAACGTCCGGGCTGCACGACGATGCGCATCCGAACTGGTTTGACGCGTCCTATCTCCCGTGGGTCAGTTACGACGCGCTGCACCTCGAACTGCCGGACGGTTATTTGTACCTTGCCCCGATCGTCAACTGGGGCAGATACCGCGAGGAGAACGGAAGGCTGATGATGCCGGTGACGGTGCGGCTGAATCACGCGGTCGCGGACGGGTTCCTGCTCGCAAACGTGTTCCGCCTGCTCGAAAAAGAGATCGCCGCGTTCGTGAACGGCGGCAAAAACGACTGAAAACGCACTCTACTGTGGGTTGAGTTCTCCCCACTCAACCGCCGGTGTGTCGGTTTTTGTGAAAAATCCCGTACAATGGATCGTGAAAGGAGGACTTGAACAATGGATCAGGTCAGGATCGGCAGATTCATCGCCGAAAAGCGAAAGGAGCAGGGGCTCACGCAGGCGCAGCTTGCGGAAGCGCTCGGCATCACCGACCGCGCGGTATCGAAATGGGAGACCGGAAAATCGCTGCCGGACGCGTCGATCATGCTGGAGCTTTGCAGTCTCTTAAAGATCACAGTCAACGATTTATTGAACGGGGAGGTCGTCACAGTGGAAAAGTACAATGAAACAATGGAGAGGAATCTCCTGGAAATGGTAAAGCAAAAGGAGCAAAAGGACCGGCAGCTTTTGCGGATGGAGATCGTGATCGGCATCGTGTCCATCCTGTTTCTGTTCGCGATGATCGTGGTCGGCGCGGTGCTGATGAAGCTCGAACAGCCGAAATGGATCTTCTTCCTGCTGTTCGGGATCGGACTTGCGCAGTTTCTTGTCTGCATGATGTTTGCGCTGCGCATCGAGCAGACCGCGGGCTACTATGAATGCGCGGAGTGCGGCCATCGCCATGTGCCGTCCTTTGCCGCGGTGACCTTTGCGATGCATGTCAACCGCACGCGCTATCTGAAATGCCCCGTCTGCGGCAAGCGCAGCTGGCAGAAGAAGGTTTTGTCCAAGGAATAAGGCGTACTGAGCCGTACAGGCGACGAAGGATCCTTGAAAAGCATGTGCCTTCAGATCCTTCGCCTGACGGCTCAGAATGATACTGCAGTCTGCGCCGCCCCTTTCCGGGGCGGTTTTCATTTTTTGGCAGACGCGTGCATCCGATAAAATCCGTGCTTCGTCTTGTTTTTCGGGAGAAAACCTGATATTATATTACAAATGAACAGATTTCAGGCGTTTGCAAGGAGCGAAAGCCGTGCGCATGCAGGAAACGGACAACAGATATCCCGAATATGCCGAGCCGTATGAACCGGTCAAGGGACGAAAGCGGTACAGAAAGCTGACCTCGCCCGCCGGTCTGCTGCTTGCTGCGGCCGTTGCCGTCCTGATCGTGCTGGCTGTTGTTTCGGGACAGAAGCCGCCGCAGCAGGAGGCCGGGATCACCGTGCCTTCGCCGGAACCGACGGCGGAACCGACAGCGGAACCGACGGCCGCGCCTGTTGCGGAGCTGACGCCGGAACCGACGGCGGAGCCGACCTTGGAACCGACGCCCGCGCCGACGCCGGAACCGACGGCAGAGCCCACACCGGAGCCGACCGAAGAGCCGACGCCCGCACCGACGCCGGAGCCTACGCCCGAACCGACGCCCGAACCGACGCCCGCGCCGACGCCGAAGCCGACAAAGAAGCCGACGCCGAAGCCTACGCCGACGCCTACGCCGACGCCCGACGCTTCGCTGGTCAAGCCGACGCTGTCGTTCTCGCATCTGTGGTACTGGGGAGAATTCAACGATACGCACGGACTGCGGCTCTTTGAGCTGGCGTACGCGGTCGAGCCGAACGACGGGACGGAGATCTCCGTCGATGCGAGGATCTATTACGGCAGCGAGGAATACGCATGGACGGACCTCACGAGCACGGGCAGCGTCCGCCTGAGACGCAGCACGGGCGGCGCGTATTTCTACAACAGCGTCTATCGTTGGACGCCGGAGTTCGTGCTTCGCTACAAGCTCGGCGGCGTCGAGAATACGGAAACGCTCACTTTCCCGGCGATGGAGCCGACCGGCTTCCGGCCGCGCTTCCGGCTGACCTATGCAAGCGGCTCCGTCACAGCCACGCTGACCGCGCAAAGCGGCGACCCGTTTACCTACAGCGCGTCCGGGATCACAGGCGTAAAGATCGCTTGGTACGAAAAAGCCGGGGAACACGGATGGAATTACTGCGGCAGCGACACGATCTGGCCGGGAACGGGCTCTATGGAGACGGTCACGCCCGGCGTCGTATACCGCCTGAACGCGGATCTGTCTTCGCTGACCCCACCTGCCGGCGCGACACATTTCATGATCGACTTCAGCTGCGGCAGCTACACCGGTTCGGACGGATCCCATGTCTACACGTCCGACATCGGCGCCGAAACCAGCGATTCCTTCCATCCCATTGCCGAACTAACACCCTAAGGAGGTTTGACGTCCTATGAAAAACACGGAGAACAAGAAAACGAAAAAACGGATCGGAAGCATCATCGGCGCGGTGATCGCGCTGATCCTGACGATCTGGCTGCTCAATCCGCAGTGGCTCCCGGTTTCCGCCGAAACGAAGGAGGCTGTGGCCGAGCTGGAGAAGGAGCATTTTCTGATCAAGGGCAGCGGGCAGGTGACGCTTGCGCATTTTCTGACGCTGCTGCTGGTCGTCTGCGGACTGTGGGTCCTCTATTTCGTCGTGAAGCTGATCCTGACGGCCATCGCCCGCAAGAGCAGCAAGGCGCGGACGATCCTGACCCTGATCATCGGCATTCTGCGGTATCTCTTTGTGATCGTCGGCGTGGTCTGGGGGCTCAGTATCCTCGGCGTCAACGCGGCCGCCGTGCTCGCAGGGCTGGGGATCCTCGGCCTGATCCTCGGCTTCGGCGCGCAGAGCCTGATCGAAGACGTGA
The DNA here is from genome assembly GCA_918244965.1 of Clostridiales bacterium. GTDB lineage: Bacteria > Bacillota > Clostridia > Christensenellales > CAG-138 > UBA3792. The sequence continues at coordinate 47,041 of CAKJYC010000043.1, forward strand.
TCACCGGTCTGTTCATCATCTTTGAGGGAAAATACGCAATCGGCGATATCATCATCTTGGACGATTTCCGCGGCACGGTCAGGGACATCGGCGTGCGGACGACGACCATCGAGGATGCCGGAAAGAACCTGAAGGTGGTCAACAACTCCGATATCCGCAACTTCCAGAACCGCTCCCGCAATACGTCCATCGCAGCCTGCGAGGTGAGCGTGTCCTACGACACCGATCTTTTGAAGCTCGAACAGATCCTGAGCGAGAGCCTGCCGCAGATGCTGGAGGCGCATCCGGACCTGTACCTTGCAAGACCGCGCTATCTGGGCGTCACGCAGCTGGCCGACAGCGGCGTGAACATCAAGCTGGTCGTCGATACCACGGAGGAGAACGTTTTTGCCGCGCAGCGTATGCTGACAAGGGACGTCCGCGTTCTCTTTGCCGAGAAGGGGATCGAGATCCCGTTCCCGCAGGTCGTCGTGCATCAGGGCAGCTGAAACCTTTTGCAACAGCCTGAACCGCTCCGTCCGGGGCGGTTTTCTGTTGTCAAGCGAGCGGAACTGTGGTATACTGTAGTATCGAATCCGGGAGGAATGCCATGAGACTGGTACCGTTTCAAAAGGGCGACAAGGCGCGGTATGAAGCGTTGGTGTTCAACGAAGAAGCGATGCGTAAAAAACTACGGCAGGACGTTTACCGAAGCGGAAGCGGGACAGCTGTTTTCGGCGATGCTCGAAGCGAACGCCGAGGATAGCGTCACAGGTTTTTATAAGGTCTTCGTTCCCGCTGCGCACGGCGAGACGTATATCGGCATGGGCGCGCTGAATCCGAACGACGGCGTCTTTGAGATCGAATACATGCTGCTGCCTCAATACTGGAACCGCGGATACGGCACGGCGCTTGTCGAAACGCTCCTTTCCATGGCGAAGGCTTCCGGATTGTGCCGAACGGTCGAGGCGATCACGGACCCGGACAATATCTATTCAAAGCGGATCCTCGTGCACGCAGGGTTCGCCCCGGTGAAACAGTTTGTCAACGACGACGGGGAGCCTGCACAGCTGTACCGGAAAGAGCTTTGAAGGAGGAAAGGACCCGATGAAGCTGATCAGACCGACCATTGCATACGACAAACAAATCCAAGCCTTCCGAAACGAATTCTGTCATCCGGGCATGTCCATGGACGGCGGCGGGTCTTTGATCCGGTATCCGGATACGCGCGACTGGCTGGAGTTGGTGGAGCGGTACAGCAGCCCGAAGACCGTGCCCGAAGGACGCGCGGTCGCCACGCAGCTGATGTATCTTCGCGAAGAGGATCAAACGATCGTCGGCGTGCTGCAGATCCGGCACGCGCTGGTCACGGAGGAGCTGCGGCGATACAGCGGCCACATCGGGTATTCGGTCGCGCCGAGCGAACGGCGCAAGGGCTACGCGGCCGCTATGCTGAACGCGGCGCTGCCCGTCTGCAGGACGATCGGGCTCGACCGGGTGCTGATCACCTGCACGCGCGAAAACGAAGGAAGCCGCAGGACCATTCTCAAAAACGGCGGCGTGTACGAGTCGACCGTTTATCAACCCGAACGCGACCGGTATCTCGAACGGTATTGGATCGAACTGTAAAGGAGACATCCCATGGAACGCATCATCTGGCTTGTGCTCATGATCCCGCTTGCCGCGCTGTTTACCGGGCTCGGCGTCTATGCGTGGACGCGCAAAAAGCCCATGTGGTTCTGGTCGGGCAGCACGGTCGACGAGCGCGACATCACCGACGTGCGCGCCTACAACCGCGCGAACGGGATCATGTGGCTCTGCTATTCCGCGGTGTTCTGGATCAGCACGGTCGTCGGCGTGTTTCGGATGGGGGCGGCGGGGATCGTGCTGGCGGTCGGCTGCCTTGCGGGGATCCCGGCGCTGATCGTCGCGTACCGGAGAATTTACAGCAAGTATAAAGTGCAGGAAGAAGGAGGCAAACCATGATCGTATTGAACGTGACGTACAAATGCAAGCCGGACATGCGCGAGGCGTTTCTGGAGGCGATCCTTCAAGAAGGGATCGACGTCGCCTGCCGCGCCGAGGACGGCTGTCAAAAGTATGACTACTATCTGCCGTTCGACGGCGGCGACGAGCTGCTGCTGGTCGAGCACTGGCGCGACGCCGACGCGCTTTCGGCGCACGCGAAGCAGCCGCATTATCAGCGGCTCGGCGAACTGAAGGGCGCGTATGTCAACGAAACGGTCGTCGAGAAGTACGCGCCGCTGGGGTAAGGACATGGACGAGCTGTATCTTGAACTGCAGGACGGGGAGTGGCCCTATGCGGGCGACGATCACGACCGGCTGATCGTCCGCGCGATCGTGACGGACGGCGCGGGCGGCTTTTATTTCATGCGCGTCGAGCGAAACGACGACTTCGGCCGCGCGACGCTGATCGAAACGTCGGGCGGCGGCGTGGAGCCGGGCGAGGACCTTGAAACCGCGATCCGGCGCGAGCTGAAAGAGGAGCTGGGCGCCGAAGTGGATATTCTTTGCAAAATCGGCGTCGTCAGCGATCACTACAACCTGATCCGTCGGCACAACATCAACCATTTTTTCCTGTGCCGTGTCAGATCCTTCGGCGAGACGCACATGACCGACGACGAGATCCACGCGTTCCACCTCCGGCGGATGCGTCTGACGTATGACGAAGCGCTCAAAGAGTATGAACGCTGCGCGTGCACGCCGCTCGGCCGGCTGATCAAAAACCGCGAGCTTCCGATCCTCTTGCGCGCGCAGGAACTGCTGACGCAGACGGCGCTTCTGGAGATCACGCGGTTCGCCGATCTTGACGCGCGCAGGCTGATGGACGTGTACGCCGAGAGCAATTTTGAGAACACGGCATATTTCTATCCGGACGAAACGGACAAGGCGGCGGCAACGCGAAAGGTCGAGGAGAGATTTCTCGCATTTCTGGAGAACGAGTTTTACCGAAAGCCCGGCGCGGCGTACTGGGTGCTCGAACGCGGCGGCGAATGGGTCAGCGCATGCCGCACCAACCGGATCGAGGACGGGCTGTACTATCTCGAAGCGCTCGAAACGCGGCCGGACTGCCGCAGACGGGGGTATGCGGCCGCGCTTCTCAACGGCGTGCTGGACACGCTGAAGCGGCGCGGGCCGTTCCGGCTTTGCGACTGCGTCGGCAAGAAAAACGAGGCGTCGCTGCAAACGCACGCCGCATGCGGCTTCCGGATCGTCTCCGGGCAGGGGTTCGATTACCTTTGCGGCGAGGCGGACGATCGTAATTACGGGCTGGAATACCGGTATGATATGTAACGGAGCATGAAAAAAGCGGGAGGGCAATCGCTCTCCCGCTTTGCGTTATCGTCCTTACTTGGTCTTTGCGCTCATCACGTTGGACCATTGGCCGTAGTAGGTGAAGCCCTCGAACTCATGGTACGAACGGACACGGACAAAGTAGGTCGTCTTGGCCTTCAGATTCTTGAACGTGTGTTCCGCCGTCATGTAGTCGGTGATCGTCACGGACTGAACGTTCTTGGTGAACGCTTCGTCGGTCGCGATCTGGACCTCATAGCCGGTGAAGTTCTTGGAAGCGCTCCACGCGGCGGTGATCTGCTTCGTGCCGCCGGTCACGCTGTTCAGCACACGGGTGGTGATGCGAACAGTCGTTTTGAGCGGGCCGACTTCGCCGAGGTTGTAGTTGTCGCCGACGTTGCCGCCGATCGTGGCGCCGCTGACCGGATCGACGCGCTGTTCAAAGTATGCCTTGACGCCGTACTGGTAGCGCGTGCCCGCATAGGTCTGCGTATCGGTCCAGAAGAGGTCGGGCGTGTTGTTCCAGCGCTCAAAGTTCGTCCAGCCGTTGGTCGTAGTGCTCCACGCGCGGCGATAGATGACGTAGCCCGCCGCGCCTTCGACCGCATTCCATTCGATATAGATGCCGTCGGAGCGGTTTTCGACTTTCGTGTAGTTCGTCGCGGGCAGGTAGATCTTGAACCAGCCCTGCGCCGTGCCGGTGAATGCGTTTTTGAATGTCACGATGACGTAGGCCGTACCGGCGTTGACGTTCTCACGGTACTCGTAGTCATAATCCGCCGGGTCGATCACGGTCCCGTCCTCGGCTTTCACCGTAAAGCGCGGCGTCTTTGCCGTGCCGTCGCAGATGACGTACGGCGTGGTGCCCTTGAAGCTGACGTCCTCGGCGTTCCATTCGACCGTCGCGTTCGGATCGACCGCAGGCGATGCGGACGGAGAAGCACTCGGAGAAGCGGTCGGCGATGCGGACGGCGATGCACTCGGCTTCGTCGAAGGCGTCGGGGTCGGCGTCGGAACGGGCTCGTCGCCCATCAGCTTATAGAGCACGATCGACTGCTGCGCGGTATAGGTGGAGGACTTATAGAAGCGGAACCGCATCTGATCCGCCGCCTTGTTGAAGCGCAGGTGCGCGCCGCCGGAGGATTCGATGTCCGTTTCCGAGCCCTTCTGCGTGATCTTCAGCTTATACTCAATGCCGTCGTTCGCCGAAAGGCCGTTGCTGTTCAGCGGCATGCCGATGTACAGGCCGCTCTTCGACCGCGCGGTGTAGTGGTCGTCCTTCTTTTCGATCGTGAAATAGAAATTGTCGTACATGCAGGGGACGATGATCTGGTTTCCGGAGATCACGCCGCTGCGGTAGTTCTTTACGACATCCGGTTTATCGAGCGAGCCGTCCAGCGCATAGTAGGTGCTGCCCGTCTGATAGACGATGAGGTACTGGCCGGACCAGTCGCCCGGCGTCCAGGTGACGCGCGTATAGACGCTGCTCGTCGCCCACTGCGCACAGAAAACGGTGTTTCCGGTGATCACGAGCTTGTCGCCGGGGAGATAGACGGTCTCGTCGCCCTGCATCTTCCAGCCCGCAAACTGCAGATCGGCCGGCGGGGCGAAGCTGCAGTCGGGCAGCGTGTAGGGATCGCCGGAATAGACGGTGACGGACTGCATCGAGCCCGTGCCGCCGTTCGCGTCAAAGGAGACGGAAACCGCCGTCTTCGGGGCGAAGTTGACCGTCACGGAGCAGTCCGCCGACACGTTCAGCAGCGTGAACACGTCGCCGTCGCGCGTCAGCGTCGCCGCGCTCGCGGGCGAAACGACCGCGCTTTCCGTAAAGTAGCCGGTCTTCGGTTTTGCCGTGACCGTATAGCCGGAAACGGAGACCGTGCCCCAGCTTGTGTTGTTGCTCTGCGCCGTCACGTCGTACTGCTTGAACAGCGTCCAGGTGGACTTGACGGTCTGCGCCGCGTCGACGTGGCCCTGACCGGGATAGGTGTCCTCGGAGGAGACGACGATCGGGTACGCCGGATAGACGGAGGTGTACGGATCCTTGATGCCGACCTTCTGCTTCATGTAGGCGATCGCATCCTTGACCATGCTGCCGTCCTTCATTTCGTCCCAGAAGTAGTCCTCCCACTTATAGTCGCCCGCGAAGGTGACGGACTGCGAATAGCCGTACACGACCTCGACGCCCTGCGCGTGCAGCGGCGCTTCCATGCCGGAGGTCGCCATGCCGAGACAGATCGCCATCCACAGCAGGTTGTTCGGCGCGGTCTTGTCCATGTGGTTGCGGATCGCTGTGCCGTCGGCGCAGTAATACTTCATGCCGGAGTAGCCGGCGCCCGCGTAATACGCGTGCTTGTAGCTGCCGTAGGTGCCCTGCACGGACGCCTGATCCGCCGCGGTGAAGCCGTCGCCGCTCTGCAGGCAGATATAGGACGTATTGGCGCGGGAGGTATAGTCGTCGCCGGACGCATAGTCCGTGTCGCCGTGCGAGTCGAAGAAGACGACGCCGCAGGTCTCCAGCGCGTTTGCGATGTTGTCGATCGTCGCGGCGGTGGTCTTATAGAGCGTATAGGTCCCGCCGAGCGTCTGCGCGATGGAATTTGCCTCGGTCTGGTACTGGTTCGTAAAGCTCGAATCCAGCCCGTAGTACGGACCGAACAGCGCAACGTCGTTGCTGCCGGAGGAGCCGCCGCGCACCGCATAGGAAACGGTCTCGACGCCGCTTTCGGCATCGGGATCTGCGCCGGTCAGCGCCTCGGAGCGGAGCTTTTGGCGAAGGCGCGGCGAGTAGCCGTAGCCCGTGCCGTCCTTGCCGTCCCAAATGAGGTGGCTGCCGTTCTGTACCAGCGAGCCGGGCACATAGCCGTTCCAGTTCTTGACGATGTCCTTTACGCCGTCTGCCATTTCAGCATAATCCAGCTCGGTCGCAGAAGCGGACCGAAGCCCCTTTTCGCGAAGGCGCGTGTCCTCGTATGCGGTGATCTGCGCCCAGATGTCATCCTCCGTCTCGGAGGATGCGTCTGCGGTACGCAGCGCCAGTCCGAGCGGCAGAAGCAGCAGCGCGGTCAGCAGGATCGCAAGCAGTTTTTTCATCGTGTGATCTCCTTATTGTATAGAAGTGTCGTACACTTCAGTATAACATGCCCGCGGCGGAAGCGCAATCCGTCGCGGGCAGAAATTTCAGGAAAAATATATCGTTTTCCCGGAAAACCCAGGTAAATTTTACACGTCCGGGCATACGGAGCGATCCTCGCCGCAAACGATCCGGTCGCTTTGACGGCAGCCCGATGCAGGGTCAGAGGGAACTCTTCAGCTCGTCCGAAAAGGTGACCTTGCTGCCCGGCGCAACGATGCGCTCATAGACCTTCTTGGCGTTTTCCTCCATGATGTCGGAATTGACCTTGCGGAATGCGGTGTAGTCCTTATACAGGCCCTGTCCGAGCGGGACGTAGGACTTGCGGATGCGGGTTTTCTTATAGGGATGGCTCTTTGCGCAGCCGATCAGCAGCTTGTCGCGTTCGGTGCGCTTGCGGGCGCCGCGGATCCGGAGAATCAGCTCGAAAACGAGCGCCGCGGCGAGCATCGCAAACATGACGCTGAGACAGACGATGATCCAAATATTGTTCGACTCGTCGCCCTTCTTCTGGCTGCAGCCGCCGATGCACAAAACGGCAAAGCAGATCAGCTCCAGCGCGCCCCAGATGAGATAGAACCTCGTATACAGCCGGGGGAAGAGGACTTTCGGCTCCCAGAAGGCGATGGTCTTGGCGCATTTTTCGCACAGCCCCGCTTCGCTGACGCCGTTGGAATACTCATGGACCCGGACCGTTTTGGTTCCGGAGGAGATATCGTAGCCGACGTCCGACGATTGACGCTCGAACGTGAGACAGTCGCAGGTGATGGTTGCGGGCTGTTCCTGACAGCGGATACAGTTCATATCGGTTCCTCCTGTATGGATGATACAGGATTATATCAGGATACGATACGGCATGCAAGCCCGGTCCGGCCGAAAAAGCCCGCAATTCGGAAAAATCGGCATAGACGGAACGGAAGAAACATATTATAATAGATTGAGCAATCTTGAGAAGGGGCGGCGAAAATGGAAACGCGAGACGAACAGGGCCTGACTGAACGGGAATTTTTGGAAGCGTACCGGCAGAAGCGGTATCCCGCGCCGTATCTGACGGCGGACGTCGTGCTGCTGTCGGAGGGACGCGAGGTGCTTCTGATCCGGCGCAAGGGGCATCCGTTCCTCGGCTGCTGGGCGCTGCCGGGCGGGTTTGTGAACCCGGACGAGAGCGCTTCAGATGCCGCCGTCCGCGAGCTTTCGGAGGAAACGAACGTCGCCGTGTCAAAGGACGCGCTCATTGAGATCGGGCTGTTTTCCGCGCCGGGCCGCGATCCGCGCGGCTGGGTCGTGTCCGATGCGTTTCTTTGCTGCGTCGACCGGCGCAGCGTGACGTTTTTCGCGGGCGACGACGCCGCGGACGCGGCGTGGGTCCCGATCGAGCGGGACGGCGGCCGCCTTGTGCTGCCGGAGGGCGTGTGCCTTGCGTTCGACCACGAAGAGATATTGAAAAAAGCATTTCAACGATACGATTCATTGCGAAAGGAGTAACACCGTGTACCGCATCCTCACCAAAACCGTACTGAACCCGACCGTCACGCAGATGGAGATCGAAGCGCCGCTTGTCGCAAACAAGGCAAAGCCGGGGCAGTTCATCATTCTGCGCGTGGACGAGGCGGGCGAGCGCATCCCCCTGACCGTTGCGGGCGTCGACAAGGCGCGCGGCGCGGTCAAGATCATCTTCCAGATCGTCGGCGCGACGACGGAGCTTCTGAATGCGAAAAACGAAGGCGAGTTCATACAGGATTTCGTCGGGCCGCTGGGCATGCCGACGCATCTGGAAGGGCTTCGGAAGGTCTGCATCGTGGGCGGCGGCGTGGGCTGTGCGATCGCGATGCCCGTTGCGCAGGCGCTGCACGAACAGGGCGCCGAGGTCACCTCGATCATCGGCTTCCGCAATCGGGACCTGCTGATCCTCGAAGACGAATTCCGCGCCTGCTCGGACCGGCTCATCGTCATGACCGACGACGGAAGCTACGCGCGGCACGGCAACGTCACCGTTCCGCTGAAGGAGCTGCTTGAAGCGGGCGAACGGTTCGATCTCATCATCACGATCGGGCCCTTGATCATGATGAAATTCGTGACGCTGACCGCAAAGCCGTTTTCCGTGCCGGTCACGGTGTCGATGAACCCGATCATGATCGACGGCACGGGCATGTGCGGCGGCTGTCGGCTGACGCTTGTGCGCGACGGCAGGCGGATCACGAAGTTTGCCTGCGTCGACGGACCGGATTTCAACGGCTACGAGGTCGATTTCGATGAGGCCATGAGCCGCGGACGGATGTATTTCGATTTTGAACGGCGCGCGCATGAAGCGACGTGCAATCTGCTGAAGGGAGGGAACTGACGATGGCACTCAATCCGAAAAAGCATGAAATGCCGACGCAGGCGCCGGACGTCAGAGCGCACAACTTCAGCGAGGTCGCGCTGGGCTACACGGCCCAGATCGCGGTCGAAGAGGCAAAGCGCTGCTTAAACTGCAGGAACCGTCCGTGCGTTGCGGGCTGTCCGGTCAACGTCAACATTCCCGACTTCATCATGAAGATCAAGGCGGGCGACTTCGAGGGCGCGTATCAGGTCATCAACGAAACGTCGTCGCTGCCCGCCGTATGCGGCCGCGTCTGCCCGCAGGAAACGCAGTGCGAGAGCAAATGCTCGATGGGCGTCAAATTCGAGCCGGTCGGCATCGGCCGTCTTGAGCGCTTCGTCGCCGATTGGCACAACGCGAACGTGTCGGAAAAGACGGTCCCGCCCGCGCCGAACGGACATAAGGTCGCGATCGTGGGCTCCGGTCCGTCGGGGCTGACCTGCGCGGGCGATCTTGCAAAGAAGGGGTATTCCGTCTCCGTGTTCGAGGCGCTGCACACCGCGGGCGGCGTGCTGGTCTACGGCATTCCGGAGTTCCGTCTGCCGAAGTCCATCGTCGCAAAGGAGGTCGAAACCTTACAGGACCTCGGCGTGGACGTGCAGACGAACGTTGTCATCGGCAAGACTCTGACGGTCGACGAGCTGTTTGAGATGGGCTACGAGGCCGTGTTCATCGGTTCCGGCGCGGGGCTGCCGAACTTTATGAACATCCCCGGCGAATCCCTGAAGGGCGTGTATTCCGCAAACGAGTTCCTCACGCGCTCGAACCTGATGAGGGCGTACCTTGACGATCCGGTCACGCCGATCCGGAAGGGCGGCAGGGTCGCGGTCGTCGGCGGCGGCAACGTGGCGATGGATGCGGCGCGCACGGCGCTGCGTCTCGGCGCGGAGCAAGTTTATATCGTCTACCGCCGCTCGATGGACGAGCTGCCCGCGCGGCGCGAAGAGGTCGAGCACGCGATGGAGGAGGGGATCGACTTCCGGCTTCTCAACAATCCGGTCGAGATCCTGGGCTTTGAGAATCCTGACGATCCGCGCGATCCGAGAAACGGCTTTGTCACCGGCATGCGCTGCATCCGCATGGAGCTCGGCGAGCCGGACGCGAAGGGCCGCCGCCGTCCCGTGCCGATTCCCGGCAGCGAATTCACACTTGACGTGGACACGGTCATCATGGCGATCGGCACGAGCCCGAACCCGCTGATCAAGGACACGACCGAGGGCCTTGCGGTCAACAGCCACGGCGGGATCATCGTCAATGAGGACGGTCTGACCTCGCGTGAAAACGTTTATGCGGGCGGCGACGCGGTCACCGGCGCGGCCACGGTCATCTCCGCAATGGGCGCGGGCAAGGTCGCGGCGAAGGCGATCGACGAGGCGCTGCGGCAAAGATAATATACACCCGAAAAGCCTTGACATTGCAGGGCGTTCGCGATACATTTGTGAAGAATCAAAAACACTTTTCAGGAGGTTGTTTCTATGGTAAACGAGGCACTGAAGGAGCTTCTTGCGTACGATCCGGAGATCGGCGCGGCAATGCAGGACGAGCTGAACCGTCAGCGCGGCAATCTGGAGCTGATCGCGTCCGAGAACATCGTTTCCGAGGCGGTTCTGATGGCGATGGGCAGCGTGCTGACCAACAAGTACGCCGAGGGCTATCCCGGCAAGCGCTACTACGGCGGCTGCCAGTTCGTGGACGTCGTGGAAAACATCGCGATCGAGCGCGCAAAGAAGCTGTTCGGCTGCGATTACGCCAACGTGCAGCCGCATTCCGGCGCACAGGCGAACATGGCGGTGTTCTTCGCGGTGCTCAACCCCGGCGACACCTTCATGGGCATGGACCTTTCTAACGGCGGTCACCTCACCCACGGCAGCCCGGTCAACATGTCCGGCAAGTACTATCACTGCGTCTCCTACGGCGTGGACGAGCACGGCGTCATCGACTATGAGGACGTCCGCAAAAAGGCGCTCGAGTTCCGGCCGAAGCTGATCGTCGCGGGCGCAAGCGCGTATTGCCGCACGATCGACTTCCCGAAGTTCCGCGAGATCTGCGACGAGGTCGGCGCGGTGCTGATGGTCGACATGGCGCACATCGCGGGTCTTGTGGCTGCGGGCGAGCATCCGTCTCCCTTCCCGTATGCGGACGTCGTCACCACCACGACGCACAAGACGCTGCGCGGACCGCGCGGCGGCCTGATCCTTGCAAATCAGGAAGCGGCGGACAAGTTCAACTTCAACAAGGCGATCTTCCCCGGCATCCAGGGCGGTCCGCTGATGCACGTGATCGCGGGCAAGGCGGTCGCGCTCGCAGAGGCTTTGAAGCCGGAGTTCAAGGCGTATCAGCATCAGGTCGTTCTGAACGCAAAGGCGCTTGCAAAGGCGCTGATGGACGAGGGCCTCAAGATCGTTTCCGGCGGCACGGACAACCACCTTATGCTGCTCGACCTGATCGGCCTCGACGTGTCCGGCAAGGCGCTGCAGAACCGTCTTGACGAGGTGCACATCACCGTTAACAAGAACACCGTCCCCGGCGAGCCGAGAAGCCCGTTCGTGACCTCCGGCGTCCGCATCGGCACGCCCGCCGTCACGACGCGCGGCCTCAAGGAGGACGACATGAAGACGATCGCGCACTGCATCGCGCTTGCGGTCAACGACTTCGAGAACTCCAAGGAATACATCGACGGCGAAGTCAAAAAGCTCTGCGAAAAGTACCCGATCTATCAGGACTGATCCATGGCGGAGCTTCTGAAGGGCAAACCGGTCGCGGAGGCGATGGTCTCGCGCATGCAGGCGACCGCAGCCGCGCTGAAGGAGAAGGGCATAGAGCCGACCGTGTGCATCGTGCGCGTGGGCGAGCGCAAGGACGATCTTTCCTATGAGAAAGGCGTACTGAAGCGCTGCGCCGAGGTTGGCGTGACCGCGCGTCAGCTCATCCTGCCCGAAACGGTCACGCAGGACGCGCTGGAAACGGCGTTCCGCGCGGTCAACGACGATCCCGCGGTCCACGGCATCCTGCTGTTTCGACCGCTGCCCAAGACCCTCGATGCCGAGCGCATCCGCGCCATGCTCGATCCCAAAAAGGACATTGACGGCTGGACCGACGGATCGCTTGCGGGCGTGTTTGCAAACACGAAAACGGGCTTTGCGCCGTGCACCGCGCAGGCGGTCATGGAGCTTCTGCACCACTACGGGATCGACCCGAAGGGCAGGCGCGCCGTCGTCATCGGCCGCTCGCTCGTGATCGGACGGCCGGTGTCGATGCTTCTCATGCACGAAAACGCCACGGTCACGACCTGCCACACCCGCACCGTCGACGTGCCCGCGATCGCAAAGGAGGCGGACCTTCTCGTGTGCGCCGCGGGCGTCATGAAGGGCGTTACAGAAGCGTATACGAATCCCGATCAGATCGTCGTCGACGTCGGCATCCATTGGGACGAAGCGAAGGGCGGCCTTTCCGGCGACGTCGATTTCGACTGCGTCGCGCCGCACGTTCGTGCGATCACCCCGGTTCCCGGCGGCGTCGGCAGCATCACGACCTGCGTGCTGCTGGACCATGTGCTGACCGCCGCAGGCGCGTAACCCGACAAATCTGCTGACAGGCTGTCGTAACGGCAGCCTGTTTTTTTTATGCTCTGTTCATATTATTTGATTGCAATTCCGGACAAAACGGTGTATGATAACTATGTATAGATATGAATACTCGAAGTGTACCCGAACACCGAAAGGAGACGCCTATGAAACAAGTATACAAGAGAACGCTCGGCATGCTGCTTGCGCTGCTGCTGTGCCTCTCGCTCCTGCCGACCTTCGCGATTGCGGAGACGGAGGAGCCCGCATCGACGCGCAGCGCGCCGGTCGCGGGATCGACGCCGTATTATATTGACGGTCAGATCGTCGACTGGGAGCCGACGGCCTTTGCATGGAACAGCGAGACGCTGCGCTGGGAGTGCCCGATCCGGTTCGGCGACGACACGTTCATCGATGAGGCCACGAACACATTCGCCTATGAGGAGTTCGAGGTCCGCGTTCTCAACAACGACGGAGACAACGACTGGTACGGCGCGGACGCAAGTCAGGTCCTGAGCGTCGGCGAACGCTTCTATGTCTACGACGGCGTCGAGAATGTGCCGCTGATCCATGAAGAGGATTATAACGGCGAAGGCAACGCGAAGCGCACCTTCCTCGTCTCGTCGCATCCGGGCACATATACCTTTGTGCTGGACCCGATCAATATGAAGCTGTCCGTCGAATATGCGTACGACGATCCGACGGCAGAGCCGCATACCTACATCCTCGGCTTCCAGGATCAGGACGAGATCCCGTGGCCGATGGACGATCTGACAGAGATCGACCCGGCGTACGGCAGCTGCTACTTCGGAAGCGAACCGGCGGCCGGCGAGATCCCCGGCAAGGGCGAAAACGGCCCGTTTGACGTGAACGATACGATCCTTTGGGCGTCCAAGGAGACGATGGGCGGCGACGATGAGTGGATCCAGTGGTTCTACATCGCTTCCGACGGCGTTTCCTACGGCAAGAGCAGCCCCGTCATCCGGAACATTCCCGCCGAGGGATTTGAGCTGCAGCTGGAGCCGGGCAAGCAGACCTGCCGCTTTGTCTGCACGCTCGCTCCGACGGTTGCGGGCGTCTATGACTTCTATTACGGCACGGAAAGCCATAAGCTGGTGGCCAAGCGCCGCGAGGTCAGCGTGGAGTACGGCGCGGACGTCATCACGATCACGCGCAGCAGGCCGCATATCGTGCAGCCTGCCATCAGCAACGGGGGCACGATCTTCAGCGGCGACGAGGTCACGGTGACGGCGGCCTATGCGCCCGGCTACCGCTTCGTCGGCTGGTATGACGGCGGATACAGTCAGGACGAGCAGACCGGCGAGATCTACGGCGATTGCAAGACCACCGCGTTCGACTATACCTTTTATCCGACGTACGATACCGAGCTGCACGCGCTCTACGAACCGATCGGAGACGAGGACGGCAACCTGCCGATCGACGAAACCAATTTCCCGGACGAGGTCTTCCGCGCCTATGTCGCAAACACGTTCGATGTGAACGGCGACGATTTCCTTGACGGCGACGAGATCGCGGCGGTCCGGGTCATCAACATCTATTTCGGAAACGACGCGCCGGACGGCGAGCCGCAAAGCCCCGCGTCGGTACACGCCCCGACCGGCCTGCGCAATCCCGCAAGCAGCTGGAGCGTGATCGGCAATATCCTCAACTCGAACTGGGGAACGGATTATGAAATGACCCAGATCGGCACGGGCGTCTGGCAGTCCGAACCGCTTGCCATGAACGAGGGCGAGCAGTTCAAGGTTCGCTACGGCGGCACGTGGGAAGGCGACAACAACTACGGAACCGCAGGCGACTGGGACGGCAGCGCAACGGTCAAGTGCGCGCAGAACGGCGGCAATCTGACGGTCCGCACCGCGGGAACCTACGTCGTGACGCTGTATCTGGACAAGGAGAACACTGCGTATCTCACGATGGTCAATACAGCGGGGATGGTTGTCCCGCCGGTGAAGGAGAATACTAACAAGCCGGAGGCGCACGCGTGGAATGTGATCGGCGATATCTGCGGCTCGGACTGGGACACGGATTTCCCGATGACGGAGGGCAGCGCGAACGTGTGGAAATCCGCGCCGCTGACGCTGCAGGCGGGTGAGCAGCTGAAGGTCCGCGCGGCAGGCGGCTGGGACGTGAACTACGGCATTGCGGAAGGCTGGGACGGCGGCGCAACGGTTCCGGCCGGCCGTGACGGCGAGAACCTCGTCATTCCGGCCGACGATACCTATGTTGTGACGCTGACGTTTGACGGCTCCGTTACGCTCACCCTCACCAACAGCAGCGACGAGCTGGTTGCGCCGTACCGTCCGAGCATCGACGCATATGTCGCCTCGCTGCAGGGCATCGAGTTCTTCCCGAACCTGGAGGAGCTGTACTGCGATCCGTTCACCTTCGGCGTCGACGGCGCGCTGACAAGCGTCGACCTGACCTACAACACGAAGCTGTGGATGGTGGACCTTGCCTGCAATCCGCTGACCTCGATCGACGTGTCCATGCTGCCGGAGCTTCGCGAGCTCATGGTCGGCTACACGAATCTTTCGGGGATCAACATCTCCGAGAACCACAAGCTCAAAAACCTGTGGATCAACGATACGAACATTTCCTATCTGAGCCTGTACGGCAATCCGCTGCTCGAAAAGCTGGACGTCTGCGGCTCGAATATCACGTCGCTGGATTTCTCCGGCTGCACGAGCCTGATGGCGGACTATCGCGCGGGCGAACGCACCGACTTCGACTATGAGGCGCGTCCGTACCTGCAGGGCCTGCATCTGTACGGCGGCGTGGGCGACGAGTACAACATTGCGATCAACGCGAATATGACGATCGAGACGGTCAGCCTTGCAAACATCGACGTCACCTCGAACATCGACGTCGCGGAGCAGATCGTGCTTTCGCCGGACGACTTCGTGTTCCCCGGTGAGGATTTCACGCTGACCGCGCCTGCGGTTCACGGCTATCGCTTCGTCGGCTGGTACGCATGGTACTCCGGCTCGCTCGATCCGGATGCGGAACCGATCTCCACGGAGTACACGGTCGCCAGAGGCTCCGGCGGCGCTGACTGGCATTACCTTGCGAAGTACGAGGAAGCAACGGGCGTTGAGATCGACGAAACCAGCTTCCCGGACGCGGTCTTCCGCGCCTATGTCGCAAGCGAGTTTGACACGGACGGCAACGGGTTCCTTGACGACGCGGAGATCGCGGCGGCCACGACGATCGAGATCAACGACACCGCGCTTGCGTCGCTCGAAGGCATTGCGTTCTTCCCGGAGCTTGAGACGCTGTGCTGCGATCCGTTCACCTTCGGCGTCGACGGCTCGCTGACAGGCGTCGATCTTTCCCACAACACCAAGCTGCGCGTCGTGGACCTCGAATGCAACCCGCTGACCGCGCTTGACGTCTCCATGCTGCCGGAGCTCGAAGAGCTGTCGGTCGGCTTTATGAACCTGTCGTCGATCGACGTCACGCATAACCCGAAGCTCAAAAAGCTGTTGGCCAACGACAGCGGCATTACGTCGCTCGATCTGTCCGGCAACTCGCTGCTTGAGATCCTGGACATCTGCGGTTCCGGGATCACCGTCCTCGACCTCGGCGGCTGTCCGAGCCTGATGGCGGACTACAATGCGGGCGAACGCACCGATTTCGACTATGAGGCGCGTCCGTACCTGCAGGGCCTGCATCTGTACGGCGGCGAGGGAGACGCATACAATCTTGCGCTCTCGCCGACCACCACGGTGATCTGCCGCTTCGCGCAGGTGAAGACGGCGAGCCTGTCGCTGGACGGCAATATCCGCGTCAACTTCTACGTCGTGATCCCGGACGAGGTGCTTGCCGATCAGGGCAGCTACGCAAGGATCACGTTCAACGGCGCGACGACGGTGCAGCTTGTGAAGGACGCGCCGGTTCCCGAGAAGGACGGCGTCAAGCGGCGGCGGTTTACGCAGGACATCGTCGCAAAGGAAATGAACGACCCGGTCACGCTGGAGCTGTTCGACGGCAGCGGGCGCAGGCTTGCGCTGTATAAATCGGACGGCACGTCGGTAAACGGCGCGTATACCTACGCGGCAACGGACTACGCCGAGGCGGCGGAGCAGTCGGACCTCGGTCAAACGCTCAAGGATCTGGTGCAGGCCTGCGTCGATTACGGCGTCGCGGCGCAGCTGCAGTTCGGCTACGAGGACGAAGGCCTGACGATCCCGGACGCGGTCACGGCGGTGACGGCGAACGACGTTCGGAACTACGAGGCGGTCTATACCGGCGCGCTGCCGGACGGCATCGAGCGGAACACAAGCTCGCTTCTGATCGAATCGGACAACTCGATCCGCCAGTACTTCTATCTGGAAGACGGACACACGATCGACGAGTTCACCTTCACGGTCGACGGGACCGTGACCCAGCCGAAGAGAGCCGCGAAGGGCAAGTACTATCTGGAGGTTACCAACATCCCGGCGAAGGATCTGGATGTGACGCACACCTTTGCGATCATCGACGGCGACGAGAACGTGCTGTATTCGGTCGCATACAGCGCGCTGAGCTACGCGTACAAGGCGCTGACCTACAGCGACGAGCTTGCGCCGCAGACGCTGAAGAACATGGCAAAGGCGATCTACCTGTACAATCAGGCGGCCAACGCCTATTTCGAAAACTAAGGAGGGGACGGCCATGAAGGAGATTTACGAACCGACATACATGGAGGTCATCCTCTTCGACGCACGCGACGTCGTAACCGCCAGCAACGAGCTGCCGGAGCTTCCGTAACAGAAAACCGAACAAGGGACCGTTCCGATGGAGCGGTCCCTTTTGTAATGAAGTCGCGCTTCGCGCGAATGAAGACGCCTGCGGCGAATGAAGGAATGAAGAAATGCGCCGACGGACCGTAGGGGAGGCCGGTCCGTGGCCTCACATGGTCGCAGCGCGTCGCTGACACTCCTACTGCTTCCTGTTCGGCCCGCACTGCGCCTCGCTCCTCCTCGCACAGCGAGCGCTCGGCTCCGTGCCCCCGGCCTCCCGCTTTTTGAATCTTGCGCGGGGCGCCGGGCACGTCGCCCCCTACAACCGTTGATACGTATCTTGCGCCGCTGTGCCGGATAAGGCTGCTGTGTTTGAATCGTTTTCCGTAGAGGGCGATGGTATGCGCGATCAAACGTGCGATCTACCTATGTAACGAAGCGGAGCGTAGGGGGCGACGACCCCGGCGCCCCGTCAAGTAACACGCCAACGCACCCGTAGAGGAAGATATCATCCTCCCGTTCCTCGGTGCCCTGGCGATAGATACGAAAAACGGGACCGCCGAAGCGGTCCCGTTCGTTGGTCACAGGGTTAATTGTCGTCCGCTGCCGGCGAGAGCATGAACAGCGCGCAGATCGCATTTTCGGCCGCCGCGTTGCCGTGGAACGCGGTGAGGAACGGCGCGACATACGAGAGCGCGGAAACCGTGACCGTCATCGTGTCGTCGCCGCACGTCGCAACGATCGTATGCGCCACGCCGAGATCGCCGAACTTCACGCCCTTGATCTCCACCATCCGACGGCCGTTGCTTGCCGGTACCGAATCGACAGCGTTGCCGTCCACCGTAAAGGTGAGGTCGCCGACCGCCTTGAAGTACACGCGGATCGCGGTTTCGCTGTCCAGCACCAGCGACATGGTCGGATCGCTGAATGTGTCGGCTTCGCCGGTCCGCACAACGCTCAGCTGATATCTCGCGGACGCCGCTGCCTTGATCGCGTCCACGTCATATTCGGTCGCATAGACCTTGTCCATCTCAGCATACTGATCCTCGCCGTTGCCGATCGAGAAGTTGTTGATCGAAGCGAGGAACGGCTGCACATAGTGGCCGTAGTCCGCAAGCGCGTGGATAATGCGGGTGTAGCGCTCGATGTCCTGATCGTCCAGGTGCGCCAGCAGCTCCGGATGATTTGCGGTCGTGTCGTCCCACTTCACCACGTATTCTTTGACGGAATAGGTCTTTTCGATCGTCTGGTTGTCGCCGTAGTGCAGCGTCGCCGTGATCGTGTCGGCCATCTGGACCGCGTTCACCTTGCAGATGAAGCCGTAATAGCCCTTGCTGTTCTTCCGCTCCTCATCGGGATGGAATTCCGACTTGTCGATGCTGTCCTTGCCCTTGCCGCTGATCGCGAACGTCACATAGGCGGCCGCTTTGTCGGTTTCGTTCAGCATGGACAGGTCTACAAAGAACTGCACGCCGATCTCGCCCGACAGCAGCAGGTCCTGCGATACGAACGCGGGTATCTTCTCTTCCAGTCTGACGTAGAGCGTGTGCGCATACCAGTCGTCGCCGCCCTGTCCGTCCGGACGGAAGAAGATCGTGTAGGTCCCGGCAGAGGTGATGACGTGGTTGTTGTCGTTGTTGTTCTGCCCGTAATTGTCGGCCGCATCCGGGTGCCACTGCGCGATCGCGCCGCCCGCTACGCGCACGACCTTGAACTGATCGTTCGGCTGCAGCGTCGTTTTGAGCATGTACTCGTTTTCGTTGGCCGGGTTCACCGTGAATACCTGCGCCGGGTCGATATCGTCGACCGTCCAGCCATTCTGCCCGATCAGGTAGTAGCCGTCCGCAATGAACACCGCTGTGACCGTAACATCGGACGCGGGCAGTGTGAACATGTTGTCCGCGATCTCGATCCCTGCGGGATCTGTCTCCCACCGCACGAAGCCACACCCTTCGGCGGGCGTCGCAGTCAGCGTGACCGTCCTGCCGTACAGATATGTGCCGCTGCCGCTCACGCTGCCCCACGCGTTGTTATTCGCATTTACGGTAACAGTGTAAGGTTTGCGCGTAAACACCGCGGTATAGATGCCATCCTTGAGTTCTTCCGGCGTATACGGATTGTCCGTCGGCCATACGGTGCCTGCCGGAACGGGGCTGTACTCGCTTTCTTTATACTCCCAATGATCGAAGGTATAGCCCTCGTTCGCGGTTGCCGTGAAGGTGGACGCAGACGGGTCAAATTCGGCTGTGCCCGCATTCCGGTTCGGCGAGACTTGAAGCGTGATTTGAATCGGCTTCCACTCCGGCTGCACGGTGATGTCGTGGGTCATGCCCCGCAGCACGGCGTTTGCCATATAGGAGCCGGTCGACGTGGAACCGTCGTCATTGTCCCACGATACGATCCAGCGATGGAACGTATACCCCTCCGGCGCGATAAAGCCGCAGGGCGGCAGCGTGTATACGCCGGGGTCCGCAAGGAACCAATCGGACCCCATCGCCCCGCCGCCGCCGTTGGCGTCGAACGTGACAATGCACTTCCGATCCGCGCGGAACTGCGCGGTATACGTGATACTGTTTTCACTCACCGCATGGATTTCCGGGTCCCAGCCGATAAAGGTATACACGACGTGCGGATCGTCGGACGGCTTTTGCGGCGTTTCACCACGATAGACAGGCATCTCGCCGTACATAAAGCTGTCGTACTGCAGCACGGTTCCGTCCCAGTTTTTGAACGTGACGCCGCCGACCGCCTCGAAGACCGCCTCGATAAGGACGTCACTTTCGCCCATGACAAACGCGTTGTTTTCGATCGTTACGCCGCCTTGACGCACGACCCATTCCTTGAGCCGATAACCGGGGAACGGCGATGCGGTCAATGTGACGGTTTCGCCCTGCCGCGCCCGAATGGTCGACGCCGACACGGTGCCGTTATCGTTGTTCGTCGTAACCGTTACGCTGTGCCCGACCGACAGTGTCATCGGGATGGTACCGGTTTCCTCGGTAATTGCGACGTGGTACGAATCTTCATACATGATCGTATAGGCAAGGTCTGCCGTATAGTAGCCGCCCTTGGCGCTTTGCCATGTGTCCTCGCCGATGAACAGCTTGACCGTTGCCGTCTTATCCACAGTTGAAAAATAGTACTTGTTTCCGTGCTCTGTATCATAATGGATGCGGTTCTCTCCGCTGACAAAATCGCCGCTTTCGAAGTGAAAAGCCGCACAATCCGCAATTCCCAGATGCAGCGCCGAAAGCGACAGCGTAAAGGACGTTTCCTGCGCGTTTTCCGAAACGGTGATCGCCGTCGGAGACTGCACGGTACAGCTTGAAGGATCGTCGTTCCAGAGCGCCGTCAGCGTAACCGTTTCGCCTTCAATCATAGACGAAAGGCCCTGCCCCGGCGGGTAGACGTATGCTTCGGAACCTCCGCTGATTTCAACCCTCCACCGCAAAAACGCATACTCCGATTGGAAGCTCTGCGGTACATCCGGGTACTTATAGGCAAGCTTTTTATAGAACCAAAGAAATCTGCCGTTAGAAAAACCTGAATAATCAAAGGCAAGGCTGCCCGCATCATAGCTTGTCACCAGGAGATCGCTGCCGGTCGCGGTGCCGGGCTTGATGCGTACCACGACGAACGGAAGATCCGGATGATTCTCCGGCCGGTATCGCAACAGGATGGTGCTGTCTTTTTGGACGTTGTAGTCCGCAAGGGTGTGCCCGTCCTCCAGGATGGTTCCTTGATAAACCAAACGCTGCCTGGCCGGATCGAGGCCTTTCTTGCTCTGAATCTTCGCCTTGACAGCGTCAATAGAGTCGCTCGGCTCGACCTCCAGCGTGACCGTTTCTCCGTTGCCGTCATCGACAAGCACCGCGATAAAAACCTGCATGGCAAACGCCGAGCCGATCGGCAGCAGCGAGACCGTCATGATGCACGCAAGCAGCAGCGCAAGCAGTTTCCGTTTCATATTGCAAGACCTCCCCAAAGGAATGATGTGCCAAACGGGAACCGAAAAATTCCCTTATATCATAGACAGTATATATGAAATGCAAGCCGTTTGCAAGCGGTCCGCGCGGTTTTTTCGCGCGTCGGAGGCGCATATCGCGGCGAAGCAAGCATATCGAACTGCCGCCCTGCGGCAGTTTTTCGCATTTGCGGAACGCAAGCATATCGCGCGGCGCAAGCCGCCCAATTGCCGCTTCGCGGCGCGACACGGAAACGTATTGCGAACGACACCTCATCACTGCCTTCGGCGGAGCTTCTCCTCAAGGAGAAGTCTCAACCCAAAAGCCTTCCCCTTGAGAGGGCACGGCGCCGCTCTTCGGCGGATTGCCTTCCGAAGAGACCCGTTCTGCAGCATTCGGAAACGCTGCATGCGCGCCGCGGCGGCGCTCCATACTATAGAAGGCGGCGCTTGCTTTTTCTATTGATATATGCTATGATACAGTTATATTCGTATATGTGGAAGTACGCCCTTTGGGGCGGCGCGCACGGAACAACAGGGAGAACGGAGTCTGAATGTATCGGAAATTCTGGAAACGGGTTCTGGATATCGTGCTTTCGGGATCGGCGGTGCTGATCCTCTCGCCGCTGTTTTTGGCGATCGCGATCTGGATCAGGCTCGATTCCAAAGGCCCGGCCTTTTTCCGGCAAACGCGCGTCGGCGTCCGCAAGAGCACGTTCGACATCCTGAAATTCCGCACGATGCGCATCGACGCGCCGAAGGACGTGCCGACACACCTGCTTCTGCGTTCCGACCGCTGGATCACGCGGGCGGGTCGCATCCTGCGCAGGACGAGCCTCGACGAGCTTCCGCAGCTGCTGCAGATCTTCACCGGCAAGATGTCGATCGTCGGCCCGCGTCCCGCGCTGTGGAATCAGGCCGATCTGATCGCCCTGCGCGATCGGAACGGTGCGAACGACGTCCGGCCCGGTCTCACCGGCTGGGCGCAGGTCAACGGCCGCGACGCGCTCTCCATCGCCGAAAAGGCGTGCTTTGACGGCGAATACGCCGCGCATGTGACGTTCGGCATGGACCTTCGCTGCATGTGGAAAACGGTCTCGACCGTTCTCACGCACAAGGGCTATTCCGAGGGCAGGCCCTCCGGACGAAAGAAACGGAAATGAAGCGCATTCTGATCACCGGAAAGGGCAGCTATATCGGCACGCACCTTTTGCAATATCTGGAGACGTTTCCCGAAGACTATGCCGTGACCGAGGTCCCGACGCAGCCGTTCGACGACGCGGTCGATTTTCACGGTGCGGACGCGATCGTTCACGTCGCGGCGATCGTCCACCGGAAGGAAACGAAGGAGACGCTGCCGATGTACGACGCGGTAAACCGCGCGCTGGCCGTCCGGATCGCCGAAAAGGCGAAGCGCGAGGGCGTCCGGCATTTCGTGCTGCTCAGCTCGATGAGCGTGTACGGCATGGACACGGGCGTGATCACAAGGGACACCGTGCCGCACCCGAACACCGCCTACGGGCGCTCGAAGCTCGCCGCCGAGCGGGGCGTCGCCGCGCTTGCGGACGACGGATTCCGTGTCACGGTGCTGCGGCCGCCGACGGTATACGGCCCCGGCGCAAAGGGCAATCCCGCGCGGCTTTTCCGGCTTTCGCGGCGGCTTCCGTTCTGTCCGGATCTTGAGAACCGCCGCAGCATGGTCTCGATCGACACGCTGTG
Source organism: Clostridiales bacterium (assembly GCA_918244965.1). GTDB lineage: Bacteria > Bacillota > Clostridia > Christensenellales > CAG-138 > UBA3792. Next base: position 69,818 of record CAKJYC010000043.1, read on the forward strand.
CGAACGGATCGGATCGTACCTCGACGCGCCGCGTTCGGGCGTGGTTTTCCCGCAGGAACCCGCGCCGATCGCGACAAAGACGCTGCTTGCGGAGGCGATGCGCGCGCAGGGCCGCCGCGTGCAGTACACGAAGCTGTTCAACCCCGCGATCCGCGTGTTCAGAGCATGCAGCCGCGTCGGCAGAAAGGCGTTCGGCGACCTTGTCTATGAGGGGCTTGCGGACGCGGTGCTGCCGTTGGAAACGGAGGGAACGCCGTGACGCCCAAAGTCAGCGTGATCGTGCCGGCGTACCGGTGCGAAGCGACAATCGAACAAAGCGTGCGCTCGGCGCTTTCCGGCACGGTGGCGGATATTGAGGTCGTCGCCGTCAACGATGCGTCCGACGACGACACGGCCGCGATCCTCGACGCGCTTATGCGGGAGGACGCGCGCGTGCGTGTGATCACGCTTGCGGAAAACGGCGGCGCGGCAAACGCGCGAAACGTCGGCGTGCGCGAGGCGAGGGCGGACCGGATCGCGTTCCTCGACAGCGACGATCTGTGGGAGCCGGACAAGCTCGAACGGCAGCTTGCCGCAATGGACGAGACCGGCGCGGCGCTCCTGTTTACGGCAGCGCGGTGCATCGACGGGGACGGCAACCCGACCGGGAAGGTCTTTCGCGTTCCGAAAACCGTCACGGCGGACCGGCTGCTGTTCGGAAACGACATCGTCACGAGCACGGTGCTTCTGCGCCGCGAGACGGCGCTTGCGCATCCGATGGAGCGCAGCGATCTGCACGAGGACCTGATCTGCTGGTACCGGATCCTGCGCGACGGAAACACGGCCGCCGGGATCGACGCGCCGCTGGCGCGCTACCGCGTGACGAAGGGATCGAAGGCCGGGAACAAGCGCAGGTCCGCCGCCATGATGCGGAACACCTACCGGTATCTCGGCGTCGGCCCGTTCAAGCGGTCCGTCTGCTTTCTCTGTTACTGCCTGCACGGCGTCAAACGGTACTGGCTATGAAGGAATCGCTGTTTCAGAAGCTCCGGCGCATCCGGCCCGGCGATATCGGTCACTTCTTCCTGTTTCTGCTGGCGCTTTTGCCCGCCGCGATCTATCGGAGGCGGCGGAAGCATCTGTGGCTTCTGTGCGAATACGCGGCGGAGGCGCAGGACAACGCGTTTGCGCTGTTCCGGTATCTTCGCAAGGACCGGCCGGACATCGACGCAGTCTACGCGATCAAAAAAGGTGCTCCGGCGGAAGGTGCGGTCAAAGCGCTCGGCCCGGTCGTGCCGTTCGGCACGCTCCGGCATTGGGTGTACTACCTTGCCGCCGAGGTCAATATTTCGAGCCAGAAGGGCGGCAAGCCGAACGCGGCGGTGTGCTATCTCTTCGAGGTCACGCTCGGCTGGCTCAAAAACAAGCGCGTGTTCCTGCAGCACGGCGTGACGAAGGACGATCTGCCGTTTCTGCACGCGGAGAACGCGAAGCTGTCGCTGTTCTGCTGCGCGGCGAAGCCGGAATACGAATTCATCCGCGACACGTTCGGCTACGCGCCGGGCGTCGTGCGGTACACGGGCTTCTGCCGCTTCGACGCGTTGCTCGATGCGACGCCGGACCCGGACCTTGTGCTGATCCTGCCGACGTGGCGGATGTGGCTCGAACGCGGCTGCAAAACGGACGCGGCGTTCAGGGAGAGCGAGTATTATCGCGGCTGGCAGGCGCTTCTTGACGATCCGGCGCTCGACGCGCTGCTGACCCGGACCGGCAGGCGCGCGATCTTCTGCGTGCACCGGAACGTCTCGCAGTTTGAGACCTGCTTTGTTTCGCGCTCGGAACGGATCGCGGTGAAACAATGGGGCGAGGTCTCCGTGCCGCAGCTTATCCGGGACGCGGCGGTGCTCGTGACGGACTTTTCGAGCGTGTTCATGGACTTTGCGTTCATGAAAAAGCCGGTCGTGTATTACCAGTTCGACCGGGAAACCTATCGGAAGGGACACCTTCCGACCGGATATTTCGACTATGAACGGGACGGGTTCGGTCCGATCGCCGAAACCGTGTCCGATACGATCGACGCGTTGGGGGGCGTGATCGAAAACGGCTGCCGGATGACGGCGGACTATGAGGAAAGGGCGGATCGCTTCTTTACGCTGCGCGACAGCCAAAGCGCGGCGCGCACAACGGAAGCCATCACGGAGATGATCGGAAAACGATGAAGAAATACTGGAAGCTGACAAAGGAAAGGTTCCGGAAGTTTTTCCGCTATTGGGATCTTCTGGTCCTGCTCGTACAGCGCGACGTCAAGATGAAATACCGGAGGAGCTTTCTCGGCTACCTCTGGAGCATTCTGACGCCGCTTCTGTCGATGACGGTCATGGCGATCGTCTTTACGCAGATGTTCCGGCGCAACATTTCCAACTACCCGCTGTACCTGATCTGCGGCAATATTCTGTTCTCGTTCATGCGCGAATCGTCGACACAGGCGATGCACTCCGTCATCGACAACGCCGCGCTGCTCAAAAAGACCTATGTGCCGAAGTACATCTTCACGCTGAGCAAGGTCACGAGCTGCATGGTCAATTTCCTGCTGTCGCTCGGCGCGCTGCTCATCGTCATGATCGCGACGCATCAGGAGTTCCGCTGGATGAACCTGCTGATCGTCGTGCCGATCTTCGAGCTGTATGTGTTCTGCATCGGGCTCGGCCTGCTTCTGGCGGCGGCGACGGTGTTCTTCCGCGACATCAAGAACATCTGGAGCGTCATCACGCTCGCGTGGATGTACCTGACGCCGATCTTCTATTCGCTGCAGAACTTCAACGAATCGACCAAGCCCGGCGTCGTGTCCATGTCGAACCTCGCGCTGTTCATCCGCCGGTTCAACCCGATGTATATGTACATCCAGCAGTTCCGCTACTTCATCATGCAGTACACGGCCGAGCTTGTCGAGACGCCGTGCGGCATCCTGATCTGGCGCGGCGCGGTGTACGCCGTCGTGATGCTGCTGATCGGGACCTTTACGTTCCGAATGACCAAGAACAGGTTCATTCTGTATATCTGAGGATCGTTTATGGAAGAAAGAATGCAGGAAACGATAAATCCGGTCGAAGAGCCGACCCCGGAGCAGATCGAGGAGCAGATCGAGGAAGCCGCCCCGGAACCGGTCGAAGAGCAGACCCCGCCGACCCCGGCAAAGCCGCCGGAGGCGGTCATCCGCATCAAGCACGCCTCCGTGCGGTTCAACATCGCCGGAGAGAAGGTGGACAACCTCAAGGAATACTTCGTCAAGCTGGTGAAGCGCGAGCTGCGGTTCAAGGAGTTTTATGCGCTGAAGGACTTCAGCATCGTGATCATGAAGGGCGAATCGTGGGCGCTGATCGGACCGAACGGTGCGGGCAAGAGCACGCTTTTGAAGCTCATCTGCGGGATCCTGACGCCGTACCGCGGCAGCGTGGAGGTCAAGGGTGAGATCGCGCCGCTCATCGAGCTCGGCGCGGGCTTCGATCCGAACCTCACCGCAAAGGAGAACATCTTCATCAACGGCGCGGTCCTGGGCCACAGCCGCAAGTTCATGCGGGAGCAGTACGAGAAGATCGTGGAATTCGCGGAGCTTGAGGATTTCATGGATCTGCCGATCAAGAACTATTCGAGCGGCATGCGCGCGCGCCTCGGCTTCGCGGTCGCAACGGTCGTCGAGCCGGACATCCTGATCATCGACGAGGTGCTTGCCGTCGGCGACGCCGCATTCCAGCGGAAATGCCGCGACCGCATCCGCGAGCTGCAGGCAAAGGGCGTGACCCTGATCTTCGTCTCGCACGCGAAGGCGCCGGTGCTGGAGCTGTGCGAACACGCGGTCTGGCTCGATCACGGCGAGATGAAGAAGATCGGCTCGACCAAGCACGTCTACTGGGCGTACGAGCAGGATCTGGTCAAGAAGAGAAAGGAAAAGCAGCGGCGGCTGCGCCTTCAGCAGCAGCAACAGCAGCAGCAACAGCAAGAGCAGCAAGAGCAAATGGAGAAGAAGCAATGAACAACGGCACCCCGATCGTCAGCGTCGTGATCCCTGTCTATAACGCAGAGGTCCATTTTCCCGCCTGTCTCGCGTCGATCACGGCGCAGACGTTTGACGCATGGGAGGCGATCCTCGTCGACGACGGCTCGACCGACACAAGCGCCGCGCTTTGCGACGAGGCGGCCGCCGCCGATCCGCGTTTTCGCGTCATCCATAAGGAGAACGGCGGCGTTTCGCGCGCAAGAAACGACGGCATCGACGCCGCGCGCGGCAAGTACATCCTGTTCATCGACGCGGACGACAACGTCCGGCCGACCTATTTTGAACGCATGGTCGACACGGCGGAGCGATACGGGACCGACCTCGTGATGAGCGGCTACGACCGGTTCATCGACGACTGGGAATCCCACATCAACGCCTCCATCTTTCCCGTCGCGCTGACGCAGAAAATCGAGGACTTCCTGATGCTGTACACGCAGCCGCGCACGAACCTGTTCGGCATTACGATCTGGGCAAAGATGTTCCGCCGGGACATGCTGAACGAACACAACCTGCGCTTCGATCCGGAGATCACCTATGAGGAGGACTGCAACTTCATGGTGGACTGCCTCGCGCATCTCAGGACCGTCGCGGCGGTCGGCGAGGCGCTGTACCGCTACCGGCTGCAGCGGGATTCGCTGTCGAAACGCTACCGCAAGAACACCTTCCGCTTCCTGGTCCACGGCTACCGGCGGCGGCGCGAGATCCTGAAAGAGCACGGCATGGAATCGTATTATCCGGGGCTCAAGGACATCTTCTACTATGTGATCAAGAACACCTGCCAGAAGATCGCCTACGCCGACCTGACCCGAAAGGAGCGCATCGCGGAATACGAAAACCTCCTCTCCTTCCCGGAGGTGCTGGACGCCACGGATTCGCCCGTCGTCCGCAAGGCGCATCTGACGGTCCGCATGAACAAGGCGCTCATCCGCGGCGACGCAAAGCAGCTGAACCGCATCATGGAGGTCTGGCTGCTCAAGGACAAGCTGCTGACGGAGAAGAAGATCCTGAAGCGCAAGTTCAACCGGCTCATGAAAAAGCTCAAGCTCAAGAAATGAAGATCGGCGTCATCACATTCCATTTTCCGTTCAACTGCGGCGCGGCTCTGCAGTGCTATGCGCTTACGCGCACGCTCGAAGCGCAGGGCCACGAGGTGCAGGTCATCAACTATACCCCGTGGTACCACTGGAACCGCTACGCCTCGCGCAAGAACCCGGTCTATTACGCCAAAAAGAAGTGGCGCGATCCCGCCCGGAACGTGCTGACGCGCTCGTATCACGCCGCAAAGGGGTTCCGCGATACGGTCCGCTCGTGGAAGGGCGCGAAGGCGCGGCTTGTGCGCGAGCAGAAGTACACCGCCTTCCGAAGCGCGCATCTTCACGAAACGCGCCTGTACCGCACGCTGAAACAGCTTCGGGCGCATCCGCCGAAGTGCGATCTGTACCTTGCGGGCAGCGATCAGCTGTGGAACACGAAGCTGACCGACGGAACGCTCGACCCCGCGTACCTTCTGGACTTCGGCCCGGAGTCCGTGCGCCGCGTGACCTACGCGGTCGGGACGTACTTCAAGGACGCCGGACAGGCGAAAAAGGCGCTTGCGCCGCGCATCGGGCGGCTGGACGCGGTTTCGCTTCGCGAAGCGAAGTTCCTGCGCCCCGTCATGCAGGCGGCGGGCAGGGACATGCCGGTGCATCTGGACGTCGATCCGACGCTGCTGCTGGACGCTTCCGATTACGAAACGCTTCTGCCCAGGACGCCGCTCGAAGAGAAGCCGTTCATTCTGGTCTACACGATGCCGGGGCCCGCGCAGGCGCAGGTCAACGAGGCGGCGAAGCGGCTTGCTTCCCGCACGGGGCTGCACCTCATCGACGTCAACGGCAACCCGAATGCAAGGAACCGCGAGGTCGGCGATTCGCGCATCGGTTCGCCGGAGGAGTTTCTCTGGTATGTGAAGCACGCATCGTATGTGATGACCAATTCGTTCCACGGCACGGTGTTTTCGGTGCTGTTTGAAAAGCCGTTTGCCACGGTTCTGCACAAGGAGACCGGCAACCGCGTCTCGGAGCTTCTCGAAAAGCTCGGCCTTTCCGCCCGCTGTACGGATTCGACCGATGCGGCGGACGCCGTCATCGAACAGCCGGTCGACTGGAACGAGGCGCGTGCGGCGCTGCCGGCCCTTCGCGCCGAATCGCAGAAGTATCTTCGCTGGTGCTGCGGCGGCGAGGCCCCGGCGTTTCTGACCGAAGCCGACCTGCCGCCCGAACCGAAGCCCGCACCGAAGCCCGAACCGCCGAAGCCGGACGCGCCGAAGCCGATTCCGGTGCGTGAACAGATCGAAGCCGCAGAGAGAGGACGGACCATGTATACCGACGACAAAAACGCGCAGATCGTTTTATCGCTGCTGAAGCAGTACAACATCCGAAAGATCGTGGTGTCGCCCGGCACGACCAACGTGCCGATCGCGCGCGCGGCGCAAACGGACCCGTTCTTCGAGGCGTACTCCGCCGTCGACGAGCGCGGCGCGGCGTACCTTGCAGGCGGTCTGGCGTTTGCGACCGGCGAACCGGTCGTGATCTCCTGCACCGGCGCGACCGCCTCACGCGATTACCTTCCGGGACTCACGGAGGCCTATTACCGCAATCTTCCGGTGATCGCGATCACCTCGCAGCACCATTCGCCGTGCTCCTCGGACCTGATGCCGCAGATGACGGACCGCACCGTGTCGCAGAACGACGCCAAGCGCTTCGCCGCGATTCTGCCGCTGATCAAGGACGACGAGGACCGCCGCGCCTGCATCCAGCTCGTCAACGAGGCGCTGTACACGGCCACGCGGCGCGACGCGGGCCCGGTCCACATCAATCTGCCGGTCGGCAATCTCTATTCGTTCACGACAAAGGATCTGCCTAAGGTCCAAAAGATCGACGTATTCGACGCCGAGGACTTTCCGGCGGCCGCGCTCACGGCCGCGCTTTCCGGCAAGCGGGTCGCGCTGTTTATCGGCGCGCACAAGCCGTTTGACGAGCGGACGAAGGCGGCGATCGAATCGTTCGCCGTGCGCGTTCATGCGCCGGTGTTCTGCGATTCCACCGCAAACTATACGGGCAAAAACCGCGTGTCAAGCGCGATCGCGGGCGATCTTGCCGAGCTTTCCGACGCAGCGCTTCCGGAGCTTCTGATCGACCTCGGCTCCGTCTCCGGCGATTACAGTGCGACGCGGCTGTTCAGGGACGTTCGCACCTGGCGCATCTCGGAGGACCGGAAATTCCACAACCGGCAGGGCGTCGAGCTTGTCGAAAAGCTGTTCTTCTGCTCGGAGCGGTTCTTCTTCGAGCATCTTTCCGATGCGCAGAATCAGACGGACTATTACGGCGCGATCCTCGAATCGGTCCGCCCGACCGAGGTCCCGCAGCTGCCGCTGTCCAATATTTACGCGGCGTCGAAGCTCGCCGCGCGTCTGCCGAAGAACAGCTTCCTGCACCTCGGCATCCTGAACTCGCTGCGCAGCATGAACTTCTTTGCACCCGATCCGAGCGTGACCGTGAGCTGCAATGTCGGCGGCTTCGGCATCGACGGTGCGGTGTCGACCGCGCTCGGCCAGTCGCTCGCGGACAAAACCCGGCTGTCGTTCGCGCTGATCGGCGATCTTGCGTTCTTTTATGACATGAACGCGCTCGGCAACCGCCACGTCGGAAGCAACCTGCGCATCCTGCTTATCAACAACGCGCGCGGCGTCGAATTCCGCCTGAACGCGGGGCTCGAACGCCTGTGGGGCGCCGACACCGACGATCTGATCGCGGCGCACGGCCACTTCGGCAGCGCGAAAGCGTGGGCCGAGGACATGGGCTTTGCCTATCTCTCCGCCGACACGAAGGAATCGTTCGACGAACAGATCGACGGCTTCTGCGATCCGGCGCACTTTGAAAAGCCGGTCGTGTTCGAGGTCTTTACGGACGCCGAAAACGAACAGGACGCCCTGAAGAACCTTCGCGCGTTCAACCGCGCGACCCGGTGACGGCCATGGAGCGACAGCGGGTATTGCTGCTCGGCGGCACCGGCACGATCGGGCAGGCGCTTGCGCCGGAGCTTCTGCGGCGCGGCTTTTCGGTCTATGTCACCAGCCGCAGCGCGCACAGGAGCGACCGCGTCGTGTACCTTACGGGCAACGCGAAGGACGATGCGTTTTTGGACGAGCTTCTTTCGGAGCGCTTCGACGCGATCGTGGATTTCATGATCTATACGACCGAGGAGTTTCGCGCGCGCTGTGAAAAGCTGCTGTCGGCGACGCAGCATTACGTCTTTCTGTCGTCCTATCGCGTGTACGGCGACAGCCGCCCGCTGACCGAGGAAAGCCCGAGGCTTCTGGACTCCGTCGACGATCCGGACTACCTGAAAACGGACGAATACGGGCTTGCGAAGGCGCGGCAGGAGGACATCCTGCGCGCGTGCGGACACACCAATTTTACCATTGTTCGCCCCGCGATCACCTACGGCGGCGACCGGTTCCAGCTCGGCACGATGGAGGCGAACGAGTTTCTGAACCGCGCGCTGCAAAAAAGGCAGGTGATCTTCCCGCAGGAGATGCTGTGTAAGCAGGCGACCATGACCTGGTCCGGCGACGTCGGGAAGATGCTTTCGCGGCTGGTGCTGAATCCTCTCTCCTTCGGCGAAACGTACACCGCCGCGACCGCCGAGCATCGCTCGTGGGGCGAGGTGCTTGCGCTCTATGAAAACCTTGTGAAGTTAGAGGTCAGGATCGTGCCGCTGTCCGTCTATCGGAGCGTGATCGGGCGGCCGTGGCAGATCAGATACGACCGCATGTTCGACCGCGTCGCGGACAATACGAAGATCCTCAGCGCGACCGGCATGCAGCAGTCGGACCTGATGCCGCTTTCCGACGGGCTTCGGATCGAGCTTGGCAAATTCCTCGTCTCTCCGCACTTCAAGCCTGCGGACAAGGCGCTGCAGTCGCGCATGGACGCCGCCGTCGCCCCCGCTCCCGCAAAGGGTCTGAAGGTCTTTCTCTGGCGCATCAAGCCCCTGCGCGCCGCCGTCCACGCGGTCAAGCGCCTGCTGAAAAAATGAGCATATAAAAGGGCTTCCCCTCAAGGGGAAGCTCCGCGAAGCGGTGATGGGGTGTTGCCTGCGCTCGAATGACACCTCATCCGTCTCGGCTTCGCCGATCCACCTTCCCCTCAAGGGGAGGGCATTTTCTTTGACAAGCGGCTTCACGCCGCTTTTTTGTTACGGATTTTCGGGCTCCGGCGTATTCAGAAGCAGATACGGGTTGTCCGGATGCGGATCGGTCGGGTCCCAGCCGAAGCCGTTCTTGTCGGTGTACGGCTCCTCCCAGATGACCGCGGGCGGCTTTGGCGGCGTCGGGCCCTGCTTGTCCGTGATCCACACCGACGTCTCGTTCAGCACCGCGTTCTCCCAGATCCATTTCGCATCCGCGACCGTCAGCCGCACGCATCCGTCCGACGCGCCCTTGCCCAACTGCTCATACTTCTTCATATAGACCATACGATGACCGAGCTCCTTGTTGCCCAGCGCATCGTAGCTGATCGGGACCGAATGCAGCAGGTACGCGCCTTTGAACCGGCAGGCATACAGGCCGCAGCAATAGTGTCCCTCGGAACCGAGCCGCTTGAACTCGTACGATTCATAGATGCGGAACGTCCCGCGCGGCGTCATTTTGTAGGTCCGCCCGGTCGAGCAGATCATGACCCGCTCCTGGATCCATTCGCCGTCCTCGGAGCGGAAGGCAACGACGCTCTGCGTCGGGATGTACACCGCGATCTTCAAAAGCCCGTCGCGCTTCGGCTTGTCCGTCGGCGTATAGGCGGGCACGGCGCACAGCACGTCGGTCGGCCGCTCGCCCAAAGCCACCGCGCCGGTTTTGTCACACGGATAGAAGCACGGCTCTGTACCGCCCGTTGTGCCGTAGGCGAAGAATGCGCCGTCCGCTTTGCGATACACAACGCCCGGCAGGCTCTCGGCCTTCAGAAAGCCCTGCTTCGGCCGCAGCGTGTCCGGCAGCGCAAGCGCAACGAACGGCTCCGGCTCCGGCGTCGGTTCGGGCGTCGGCTCCGGCGTCGGGGTCGGCGTAGGTTCCGGCGTCGGCGTCGGTTCGGGCGTCGGCGTGGGAACCGGCGTCGGCGACGGCGTGATGAGCACGACCGCTTCCTCGTACGGCGTTGCCGAAGGCGTTTCGGGCGCAGAAACCGGCGCAGACGCCGAAGCGCCCGCGCACGCAAGCGTCAGAAACGCGATGCAGAGCAGCAGGGGAAGAAATCGTTTCATGTCAGTTCTTGTCAAACAGGCGGTTGGTCTTGCGCTGCGGCTCGCAGGTCAGATTGATGCCGAGCCGGCGGTACACCTCAAGGTCCACGCGCGAGAGCATCACGGTCGAATGCGCCTCTAGCCCCTTGAGCTCGCCGAGCACCTTCATGGCGCGGTCGGCGGTTGGGTTCATGGTGGCGCAGATAGACAACGCATAGAGCAGCTCGTCGCTGTGCAGACGCGGGTTCTCGCTGCCGAAGTGGTTCGTTTTCAGCTCGCGGATCGGCTGCAGCACGATCGGCGCGATCAGGTCGATGTCCGGCTGGATGCCCGCAAGCGCCTTCAGCGCGTTCATCAGCGCGCCGGCCGCAGCGCCCATCATGGTGCCGTTCTTGCCTGTGACCATTCTGCCGTCGGGCAGTTCGATCGCCATTGCCGCGCCGCCGGTCTCCTTGTCGCGCGCAAGCGCCGCCGCAACGACCGGTCGATCCTCCACCGAGACGTTTGCGCGGGACATGATGAACTCCGCCTTGCCGATCTGCTCGCGGTCGATGAGGCCGCGCTTGAACGCGCACGCCGCATGATAGTAGCGGCGGATGATCTCCTGACAGGCCGCATGCCGCACGACCTCGTCGTCGGTGATGCAGAAGCCGACCATGTTGACGCCCATATCCGTCGGCGACCGGTACGGCGACGTGCCGTAGATGTGCCTGAACATCGCGTTCAGCACCGGGAACGATTCGACGTCGCGGTTGTAGTTGGTCGTGGTCTGGCCATAGGCTTCGAGGTGGAACGGGTCGATGAGGTTCACGTCGTCGAGGTCGGTCGTCGCCGCCTCATACGCAAGGTTGACCGGATGCGACACCGGCAGGTTCCAGATCGGGAACGTCTCGAACTTCGCGTAGCCCGCGCGCACGCCGCGCGTGAACTCCTGATAGACCTGCGACAGGCACACGGCGAGCTTGCCGCTGCCCGGACCCGGTGCGGTGACGACGACCAGCGGGCGCGTCGTCTCGACAAACTGGTTCCTGCCGAAGCCGTCGGGGCTTAAAATCAGCGAAGGATTCTGCGGATAGCCCTCGATCGGGTAGTGCAGATAGACCTTGACGCCGAGGCGGCGGAGCTTGTCGGCGAACGCGTCGACGACGGGCTGGTTATGATAGCGCGTAATGACGACGCCGGACACCAGCAGGTTCTTCTTGCGGAATGCGTCGATCAGCCGCAGCACCTCGCGGTCGTAGGCGATGTCGAGGTCGTTCCGCACCTTGTTGTGCTCGATGTCGCCCGCATGGATCGCGATGATGATCTCCGCGGAGTCCTTCAGCTGTTCGAGCATGCGGATCTTGCTGTCCGGCGCAAAGCCCGGCAGCACGCGCGCCGCGTGGTAATCGTCGAACAGCTTGCCGCCGAATTCGAGGTACAGCTTGTCCCCGAACCGTTCGATGCGCTCGATGATCTTCTGCGACTGCATCGAAATGTACTTGTCGTTGTCAAACCCGATCTTTGCCATGGTCCCTCTCCTCAATCCTCATTCTCAAACGGATCCCATCCCGTAACGCGCATCTTCGCAGACAGGATCCGGTATACGCTTTCGTTGAGCCGCTGCTCGCTGATGACGCCGCTTTCGACCGCCTCATAGAGCCCCTCCAGGATCTCGCGCTGGTACCTGTGCACGGCCCCGCACAGGATCAGATCGCCGCCCGCAAGGATGAACTGCACTGCCGCCGTTTTGGGCGAGGCCTGATTCCTCAGCCCCGCCATGCGGAAATCGTCGCTCATCACAAGGCCCGTAAAGCCGAGCTCTTCACGCAAAACGTCCGTGATCAGCACCTTGGACTGGCTCGCAATGTGTTCGCCGTCGATGTTCGGGTACGCGATGTGCGCAACCATCACGCCGTCCGCCGCGTCGATCGCCTCCGCAAACGGTATCAGCTCATAGCCCCGCAGCGCGTCGAGCGATTTGTGCACCGTCGGCGTGGACGCGTGCGAATCCGCGTTCGTCGCGCCGTGGCCCGGAAAATGCTTGACGATGGACAGGCAGCCGCCGTCGTGCAGGCCCTCGATGCAGGCGACGCCGATCCTTGCCGCAACGTTCGCGTCGGACGAAATGATCCGCTTTTTGAGAAACGTCCCGTCCGGGTTCGCCGCCACGTCCAGACACGGCGCAAGATCAACATTGATCCCGACGCCCGTGAGGCCCTCAGCGATGTAGCGGAACTGTTCGCGCGCCTTGTCCGTGTCGTTTTTGCTGCCGAGCGTACGCGCGCTCGACAGCGTTTTGCTCCAGCGGAACCGCGTGACGCTGCCGCCCTCAACGTCGGTGCTGATCAAAAGCGGGATCTCACTCCCGTTCACGCTGCGGACGCTGGCGGTCAGCCGTTCGCACTGCGCAAAGCCGCCGTCGCCGCCGGTGCGGACAATGTTCTTCTCGCCGTACAGGATGACGCTGCCGATCCGGTACTGCTCCATGATGGCGCGAAACTCCGCGGAGATCTCCTTCGTGCCGGAGAAGCCGAACATGCACAGCTGCCCGATCCGCTCCTCGACCGTCATGCCCTCGATGTACGCGTACAGCCGTTGCTCAGGCGAAAGCGTCGGCTCCGGCGTCGGCACCGCGGTCGGCTCCGGCGTCGGTGTGTCGGTCGGCGCGTCGGTCGGCGCAGCGGTCGGCGCAGCCGTTTCGGGAACCGCCGTCGGCGACGCTTCCGGCGCGGGGCTGACGACGGCAACCGATCCGCCCGGCTCCGCCGCACAGCCGATCATCATCAGCGCGATCAGAAACAGACACCAAAACTTCTTCATGATACCATTATAGCATAGCGTTTTCTCTTTTACCAGTCTGTCCGTCGGAATTTACAGGGATGTTGCAACTTTGTTGCATCCGGCGATCAGTACGGGACCGGACCGTATGCGGCGAAGGTCGATCAAAGGAGCCTTGCGGTCGGACGCAAGGCTCGATTCTGTACGGGCGGTTTTCAAGCCGGGACTACCGATGCGATGCGCGGGGCAGCTTTTCCAGCTCGCTTTGGGTGTGCCGGTGCCCGTGGCTGCCGTCCGTGATGTAATGGTTATGCGCATGGGAATGCGTGACCGTATGCGTATGCGTCGACCCGTCGTGCGTATGGGTGAACGTATGCGTATGAACATGGACGTGGTTCCGTATCAGCGTGTCCATAACGACAAGCAGCGTTCCGAGGATCATGACGGAAAGCGCGGCAAGGTACATCCATGTCGGTTTTTCCTTCAGGAACAGGAAGGACAGCAGCGCGCCGATGAACGGCGCCACGGCATAATACGCGCTCGTCTTTGCCGCGCCGAGGACGTTCTGCGCGCGAACATACAGAAAGATGGACAGGCCGTACGCAACAAAGCCCAACAGCAGCGCCGGAGCAATACAGAGAAGCGGCGGTATCGGCTCTTTTTGAATGCATGCGATCGCCAATGCGCCGAGACCGGAAAAAACGCCTTTCAGGATGACGATCTCGTATGTGCTTTTCGATGAGAGCTTTCTCGTGCAGTTGTTCTCGAATCCCCAGCAGACCGCCGCCGCAAGGACCAGCAGGGAGCCGTAAGAAAAGCGAAAGCTCTCCGCGCCGTCGATCGAAAGCAGAACGCTGGAAAGCGTAATGAGCGCGATCGCCAGCCACAGGCGCTTGGAAACGGGTTCCTTGAAGACCGCAAGCGCGATCAGTGCCGTTGCGACGATCTCGAAATTGCCGAGCAGAGAAGCGTTCGATGCAAAGCCCATGGACAGTCCCAGCATCAGAAGGATCGGCGCAGCAATATCCAGTACGATCATGCCGATCACAAACGGAAGGTCCTTCCTGTTCAGCTTTTCCCGCTTGTCTTTTCGATCAAAAAGCGATACGATCCCGATCCCGATCCCGGCGCCGAGATAGAGCAGTGCCGCCATCGTCATCGCGCCGACGCGGTTCAGCAGCAATTTGGACACGGGAATATTGACGGCATAGAATGCCGCCGCCAGAATTGCATACAGGATCGCCCTCGTCTTTTTCATCAGCACCGCCGCGTCAAGTCCCGATTGTTACCATGGATTATAGCATGGATGCTGCAAAAAACCAAGCCGGTCCGAAAAAACCGATCGCATTTTCCCATTCCGCTGTTTAGACGGGAGACTGACACCGTCATCATGAATTGCGCCATGCGGCGTATGAAATGTGCTTGCAATCGGGCGCGGGAGGGAGTATACTGAAATTAAGATGGGGTGGGATGGGAAATCGCCCGGACCGCACCGGAAATTATCTCAAACAAAGGAGCGAATGATATGAATCTCGAATCTCTCGGCATCCTCAATCCGAAGGCGGTGTATCGCAATCTGACGGTTCCGGAGCTCTATGAGCATGCTTTGGAGCGCAAGGAAGGCGTCATCATGGACAACGGCGCGCTGCTCGTCAAGACCGGCAAATACACCGGCCGCAGCGCACAGGATAAGTTTATCGTCGATTCCGAAGGCGTCCACGACCTGATCGCGTGGGGCAAGGTCAACGTGCCCGTGAAGCGCGAAAAGTTCGACGCCATCAAGTCCAAGATGGTCGCGTACCTGCAGGGCCGCGACGTGTTCGTGTTCGACGGCTTTGCGGGCGCGGACAAGAAATACGCGAAGAAGTTCCGCGTGATCTGCGAGCTCGCAAGCGAAGCGCTGTTCATCCGCGATCTGCTCGTCCGTCCGACCGAAGAGGAATTGGCCTCGTTCGGCGAGCCGGATTACACGCTGATCGCCTGCCCCGGCTTCAAGTGCAGCCCGGCAATCGACGGCACGCGCTCCGAGGCCGCGATCATGATCGACTATGAGGCGCATATGATCCTCGTCGCGGGCAGCCAGTACGCGGGCGAGATCAAAAAGTCCGTCTTCTCCACCATGAACTTCGTCCTGCCTTTGGAGGGCACGCTGCCGATGCACTGCTCGGCGAACATGGACCCCGAAACCAAGGAGACCGCCGTGTTCTTCGGCCTCTCCGGCACCGGCAAAACGACGCTGTCCGCCGACCCGAACCGCATGCTGATCGGCGACGACGAGCACGGCTGGGACGAAGAGGGCATCTTCAACATCGAGGGCGGCTGCTACGCAAAGTGCATCGACCTCGTCGAAGAGGAGCAGCCGGAGATCTATCGCGCGATCCGCTTCGGCGCGCTGGTTGAAAACGTCGTCGTCAACGACAAGCGCCAGCCGGACTATTCCGATCCGAGCCTCGCGATCAACAGCCGCGTCGGCTACCCGGTCGAATACATCCCGAACGCCGCGATCCCCGGCGTCGGCGGCATTCCGAAGGTCGTCATCTTCCTGACCTGCGACTCGTTCGGCGTGCTCCCGCCGATCTCCCTGCTTTCGAAGGAAGCGGCCATGTACCAGTTCGTCACCGGCTTCACCTCCAAGGTCGCCGGTACCGAGATCGGCATCAACGAGCCGGTCCCGACGTTCTCCACGCTGTTCGGCGAGCCGTTCATGCCGCTGCGCGCGTCGGTCTACGCGAGCATGCTCGGCGAGCGCATCGAAAAGTACAACACGAAGGTCTACCTCGTCAACACCGGCTGGGTCAGCGGTCCCGCAGTCAATCCGGACGGCAGCAAGAACCCGCGCATGAAGCTGCGCTACACCCGCGCGATGATCACCGCCGCGCTGAACGACGCGTACGCGAAGGAGAACGTGCCGTTTACGCACAACGACGTGTTCAACCTCGACGTCCCGGCCTTCGTGCCCGACGCGGATGTGCCCGAAGAGATCATGAACCCCAGAAACCTCTGGGCCGACAAGGACGCCTACGATGCGCAGGCGAAGAAGCTCGCCGGCATGTTCCAGGAGAACTTCGAGAAGAAGTACCCCGACATGCCCGAAGCGATCAAGAACGCAGGCCCGAAGGCATAAGGCGGCCGTTAACGGCGCCGGACCATTTGCGGCGAAGGGAAAGGCTTTTATCCCAATATGTGGAAAGCGCATCAAAACGATGCGCTTTCTTTTTATCTGTTTCGCCGCAAATTAGCCGTGTTTTTGCCCCGTCGCATACCATAGTATAGCCTCCGGGGCAAAGAACACGGCTTCAGCTGTATTCTGTAAAGGGTGGTTTCAGACCACTACTACAGAATAGCTGCGAAATGGTCTTCCTGCGGTAAAAGAAGAAAACAGTGCGGCTATCGGAAAGGAGTTCGTTCTTTTTGCGGTTAGCCGCACCATTATTTTATCACAGACAGGAGGTTTTGTAAATGAAGTCTTATTTTGAAGAACGCGGTGGGACATACACAGAAGTCGGACAGGTATTGATTCCGAGCCTCGTCATGGACGAGCAGCCGGAAGGCGACATTGGCGTATGGGGTTGGCGACGGAAACGATACCTAAAAGAGCATCGGAAGGGTATCTACAATCAGATGCTCATGAACGGAACGATCACGCAGCATTTAATTGAGATAAACGAACAAGCGATGGATATGCGGGAACGGTTGGTCAAGCAGTTCCAGAAAACCGAAGGCGTGACTGAAGATTTGAAACGCAGAGACCAAATGGCTTGGGTCGGGGCAATGAACAGCATTTATAACCGCGTGGATGAAATCATACTGCACGATCTGATTTATATCTAAAGAAAGCCAAATAACAGTCGGAGGAGCATCTCGTAAATGGGATGCTCCTTTTTTATGTAATCAGCCTTTTATTAAGAATATCACATTGCTCCTGTCATACTGCAATTCAAAAATATATTATTTTGGCTCGTTTAAACGTGCAAGTTACTTGCACCTTTAGATGCAATAATCATCCTGCAAATCGTGATTATTCCAATAAAAAAGGAGAATGACTATGTAGTTTTGCGGCTGAATCATAAAACTGAATACTGTTCTACCGTCAGCGATACAGCATATAACCGGACAAATATGTAAGGTCGCGGGCATAGCCCGCTCCGATAACGTGTTCAAGAAAAGCTCTTACGCGAGCCCAACACAGGAACGGCTGCGGTCATGAGAACAGGATTAGAGAGCATTGCTTGAAGTACACTTTTGTATTTTTGATAAATATATTATTTTAGCAGGAACAATTTGGGGGTAGAAATTGCTTTTATAGGTGAGAGGGATATGTTGTAGCGACGTCGGAAAATGTAATAGAATACTGCTCCCACATTTTCCGTACCCATCTTGGGTACGAGTGGTGCGGTGCGCCATTGGCGCACCGGAGACGGCAGCTTCGACGGCCATTTCGATATTATGATAACTACCCCCACCATTCTTTACAACTGACCTCACTTTTCGAGGATCAGATAGGATCGCACCGCCGCAGCGGGAACGGCACAGTAAGAAAACCAAATAGAACGGCACTCTTCGGTCAGCTTTCGGGCTGACTTTTCTTTTGCCGTTCAGAAAGGAGTATCAGTAACGCACCGTCTGCGGACGGGAACGGAACAATCATGGAAATACAATATAACAGGAGGACACCCTATCGACACATGACACAAAACCATTATCGCCATGTATATGGCAGCGGACGATCTTTGTTATTTCGTGGATCGTCCTTTTTGTATCGCACCGCTTGTCGGGAAGTGAACAGTAACGACCAATTTATTATTTTCAGAAAAGAGGATTTCAAACATGATAGACCATCGATCCAACAGCATCGTTACACGACACACGTTCAACGGAATCTTGAGAAAAGGAGGGCTTGCGAGACAGGATGTATCTGACCCAACGAATCGGAAACACAACGTACCGCGTCAAGGTCACGGTAAACGAAAGCGGTACGCAAACTTTAGAGGATATGCTGCTGCGGCTGATCCGCAATGATACCCTTGCAAACGGCGGCGAATGTGGTATAATAGCGTTACCGCAGGAAGGTCATCCGCAGCTCGAAAGGATACCTTCATGAAGCAACCTATCATTACCAATCAGTTCACTGCTCTATATGAGCGCCTTTCCCGCGACGACGAGTTGTCCGGCGACAGCGTTTCGATCCAGACGCAAAAGTTCTTTTTAGAGGATTACGCAAAGCAGCACGGCTTTGTTCCGTTCGCCCATTATACCGACGATGGGTTCAGCGGCGGCAACTTCATCCGTCCTTCGTGGAACCGGCTCGTTGCAGACGTGGAAGCCGGGAAGGTTTCGGCGGTAATCGTCAAGGATATGAGC
>CAKJYC010000044.1 GCA_918244965.1 Clostridiales bacterium
GCTCCGGTTAGGCTGAGATCAACAATAATCCATCTTGAATGCGATCCTGAGCAGGGCTGATCCTTCCTGAAACGCTTTCTTTTATCCGTTTCTCGCTGCAAAGGATATATCACCCTAACTTCACCTTTGCATTCAAGGGTATTGACTGGGACATTGATCAGAAAGGATATCGGAAATGCGAAAGTATTGGATTCCGAAAATCTCCGCAATCCATATGATTACGGCAAGCGAAGTGTATCATGATGGGCGAGAGTATTCGTTCGATTGTAACCGCCCGCAGGATGCATATTATATGGAAATGACACAGCAGGACGAATGTGCGCTATTCGATCAGCTGCAATTTCTGCTCGGTGTTTCCTATACCGAAAACTGTCTTTCAGATGCGATTGTGTTTCTGGACTTTGAAGGCATCTTCAACCGGAAATTGACCGCGAAAGCGATTGAACTGCAGGATGCGGCGCAATGTCTGTTCCGCCCGGAAGGGTTCAGAATGGATCTCGGAAACGGATGGCACCGTTACATTGCCTTTGAGCGTTCTTCAAGCATGAGTAAGGACAGTGTGCTGTCGTTTATCCGCGCTGATCTGTACGAACCATTAAAGGAACGCATACAGCTTGGTATGCACATCAGCAACTGCAAACTTGCCAAACTTTATGCATATAACGGGCTAATGTTCACCAGCGGGATACGCCGTGAGCACCCAGCCTTGCTTTCCGATCGGCATATAGTAGTCATTCCGAATCCGACCTATGCTGTTCGGAATGTACAAGCGATCACCGTGAAAGACGACGGTACCGATCTGCCTGTTCGCACCTATTCGCGAATTGAACAGAACATGAACATCGAAGTCAAGGAGTACGACGGCGAAGGGCTGCTGTCGAAAGAGGTTGCAGATTGGCTTGATCCCGTGCATGACCATCACTCGTTTCAGATTCGTCTGCCGTATATCAAGGGTGTTCTGCATGAA
The DNA here is from genome assembly GCA_918244965.1 of Clostridiales bacterium. Taxonomy (GTDB): domain Bacteria; phylum Bacillota; class Clostridia; order Christensenellales; family CAG-138; genus UBA3792. The sequence goes on from CAKJYC010000044.1 coordinate 968, forward strand.
GTAGATTTCAAAAAGTTGTTCCGCGAACTGCGCGTGACCGAGATCGTCGATCTGTGGGGCGAACGTCACCCGGTCGATGAAGTGGAGATTATTTTGACTGAGAGCATGTGCAAAGGGCTCGGGTGGATGAAAGAAGCAGGTGTATCGTGGAAGGAATACTTTGTACGCTGCCGTGCCTACCGCCACGCGTTGTATATCTCCGGGCAATACAAGGTAAAGTCCACGCCTACGGTAGAGCTGAACTATCAGTTTTTGAATACGCTCTCGTTAACCGCCGAGGAGTTCCGGCCGCGCGATTTGCCGTTTGGTTGGGTTCACTCCCCTGCCGACGATCCGCGTTCATGGCTGACGAAGCAGACCGAACTCTCCTATTACGATTTGCTTGCCGCTCCTGACGGGCAGCGCGAGTATCTATCCGAAGATGCAGATAATGAATATTTATCGCTTGTGTCACCGCAGCGGCAGCGGGCTATGCTGATTCGTGCAAACCCACGTTTTATGGGAGAACCGATGTTTACCAAGACGCTTACAGCGCGTGCAGAACATATTCGGCAGGAATACAGTTTGGGGCATCTGCTCGTCACCGGCGATAACCGCTATCTTTCTGACGATCTGATGCGGCTCCTTGCTGAGATCATAAAAACATCTGCCGGCGAAGGCAAGGCGTATACAGCGCTTTCAAAGGAGTTCCTGTCGGAAAACACAATGTATGCGCCGCTTCCCCACTATTCGGAACAGTCAAAGTATCTGCTGCTCCGCAGCCCGCATATCGCACGAAACGAGGAGGTAACGGTATTCCCGCTGAAGAAGATCGGGAAATACCGAAAGAAGTATCTTTCGCATCTCGGTGATGTGGTAATGGTCGATTCGCGTTCACTGATCCCGGAGCGGTTGGGCGGTGCGGATTACGACGGGGATTATGTGAAGACGATCGCAGAGCCGATAATCCTAAAGCACATTCCGGACAGCAATGATCTGCCCGTGCTGCATATCCCGGCAGCACAAGGAACGGAAGCGGATGCAAATGACTGGCTGATGCGTTTCTTGACGGTCAAAAATACGTTTTCGCAGCGGATCGGACAGATCAGCAATGCGGCTCTCCGCCGCGGCATCGCCGCGTATAACGAAAACGCAACGTCCGATCAGAAGCAAAAATGCCGTGAAGAGACGGAAACGCTTGCAATCCTGACAGGATTGGAGATCGACTCCGCAAAAACCGGCGTCAAGCCGAATCTAGATGTGTATCTCAACGATCAGAGCCATGTGAAAAGCTTGTTTCTGCAATACAAGGATAAGCTGGAACGCCTTGAAAAACGACACTGGTATGATCCCACGCCGAAAGAAGCGTTGACTGAGTTCTTTTATAAGCCGGAATGGAAACGGGTAACCTCGAATCTTGAACGATTGCCGTACTGCGCGTGGATGCTGAAGGAGCAGACACCGCCGCATTTTCCGGAACCGGCAACCGATTCCGAATTGTTTTCTTTCGCACGGGAACCGGGCTGGGAAACACAGATTGATCCGAAAGCGATTGTTCGTATGAAGGAAGTGATTGCCGCATACGAAACGGCACAGACGCGCTGTCGCATTCGGTATTACAGTGCAAAGGACTACTCGCATCTATCCGATATACAGAGAATTTTGACCTCCCGTGGGCAGGAAGAGCTGTACGATCCGATCAAGCTATATGAAGCGGTCAACTCATTCAGCAGCGCGCATATCCGTGCCGCATTGGAATTGGTACAATCCCAACAGTGGCAGTTTACGGCAAAAGAGGATCGACCGTTGTTTCTCGAACAGCTCTATCCCCTGCTCGGCGTCGGTGCGAAGCGATATGAGGACTTGTTCTGCGATTTTCGCAACAGCGGCTTCCGTGTCTTGGGCGATGTGCTTGTCGATCTTGTGCGACTGCATCGAAGCGAAGAAGCGAGCGATCACCTAATTCGCAAAAAGGATTCCGATCTGCAAAAACGGATGCTGATCGGATGCAAGGATTCCCGCAATCCGCAGGAGCAAATCCTTCGGAATTGTCGGGAAGTTGTTTCCTCCAAGATGCGGGAATATATGACGGATAACCTCACGTCGGAAGAAGCTGTTATGGCGGCAATCGCGCTCGGAAAGCGAAGGTTTGCCTTAGAGGTATATCCCGGCGTGGTGAAATCGCTTTGCTGCGCGGAAGAAAAGACGGAAAGGAGGCTGTTTCAAAGATGATGACAGAATGGCAGGAATGTATGCAATACCTGCATTTCCCGGACTATGAATGCGACGATCCGCAGGATCATCGCTATATGAGTGGGTTTCACTTCGGAATGTTCAAAAAGATGATCGGCTTCGGACGCATTCTGACGCTGATTGCGAGGCGATACCTGTTCCATACCGAAACCGGCGAAACCACTTCCGGCGATCCCTATACGCGAATCGAGTATGCACGCCGTGCATTACTTGCATGGTGCAGCTTTTCCACCGCGTCAAAGCAGGAACCGCGCGTTTGTTTTCCCGAGTTGCATGATGAGTTTCCGGAGCTTGTTACAAAGTCCGGCAGCGGTTGGCTGATTCGGCATTTCCGTCACCTTGTGAAAATGATTCGCAATGATGAGGACGAACTGTTCAGCGAAGAGACGCACGCGCTGATTAACGGGCTGTCACGAGGGTTCGGTACGCGTTGGGCACAGAAAGTGCGCCAGTTTCAAGTACCGATCTTCCAGACAAACACAAAGGGCGCGTGGACGCTACGCTTCGATGACATTCTCGCTGCTGCGCTCGATGCCGGACCGTTATCCAATGAGAAGGTCACTCTCCCTTCCGTTCTGATGCAGCGTCTGCAAGAAGAGTATCTTTCCAAGCGGGTGCGGGAAGTAACAGAAGCGGTGCTGTGCTACATCTATGCAAACCGTCAGCCCGACACGGAATGGGTTTTGTTCCCGGTCTGCAACTTCGGCGCACAATGGGGCACGGAATCGTTCGAGAAGAAATGGAAGCCCAAAATCCCAAAGTCCTTTGTTGTCTTTGAACAGTTCAGCGGCTCGCTGATACGGGCAAAGATCGTGGGACGAATTGACGATATGACGTGCAAGCAAGAAGTAAATCCAAAAATATGATTGACAATATACTATATTTAGATTACAATATAATCAGTCCTCAAAGGAGAGATAGAAAATGGATATTGTCGGAGAACGAATTAAGAGCTTACGGGAAGGCGCCGGGCTTTCGCAGGCAAAAGTGGCCACCATACTGAATACGCAACAATCAGCCATCTTCCGCTACGAGAACAATGTGTCGGAAATGCCTTATGCAATGCTGCTCCAGTATGCCGATTATTTTGATGTGTCCTTGGATTATCTGTTCGGGCGCACCGATTATCCGCAAGGAAAGCTGTATGAATACCATACGCAAACACAAACGGACAATCCAGAGCTAAAGCAGTTTATTGAAATGTGCTTCGACCCGTCCTCTGCCATGCACGCAAAATTCAAGGACGCTTTACTGTCCTTACTTTCGGGAGGTAAAGAAGGATGAACGGCGTCATCTATGCAAGATACTCCTCCGACAATCAGCGTGAGGAATCCATAGAGGGACAGATTCGTGAATGCTTGGAGTTTGCCGATCGACAGGGTATCAACGTCATAGCGAATTATATCGACCGCGCGTTTTCTGCAAAAACGGATGACCGTCCCGATTTTCAGCGTATGATTAAGGACAGCGCAAAACACCTGTTCGACGTGGTCATTGTCTGGAAGCTCGACCGCTTCGCACGCAACCGCTATGATTCCGCTCGCAACAAGGCAATTCTGAAGAAGAATGGTGTTCGTGTTGTTTCGGCGAAGGAGAATATTTCGGATCGCCCGGAAGGCATTTTACTGGAAGCCATGCTCGAAGGGTATGCTGAGTTTTATTCCGCCGAGCTTTCCGAAAAGGTTATTCGCGGCATGACCGAGAATGCGCTGAAATGCAAGTTCAACGGTAGTCAGATTCCCTACGGCTATTCTGTCGGCAATGACCGCAAGTATCATATCGAACCGACCGAAGCAAAGGTCGTACAGGAAGTTTACCGGCGTTATGCGGACGGTGAACCGTCCACACGGATCTGCAAGGACTTGAATGCACGCGGTATTCGATCCAAGACCGGCAAAGATTTTACTTCGAGTGTAATCGTATTTATGCTGCACAATCGAAAGTACACCGGCGAGTACCGATTCATGGATATTGTTGTCCCGGACGGTATGCCGCAGATTGTTTCACCGGAATTGTATGATCGAGTACAGAAGCGCTTTGCCCACAGCCGGAAAGCCCCTGCCCGTTTCAAATCAGATGTGGACTATCTGCTGACGACAAAGCTGTACTGCGGAAGATGCGGCGCATTCATGGCAGGTGAAAGCGGCACGAGCGGAACAGGCGAAACCTACCATTATTACAAATGCTCGAACGCAAAGCGCGGAAAAGGCTGCAAAAAGAAAGCTGTCCGGAAGGATGCGATCGAATATGCCGTAGTCAAATATACAGTTGATCACGCACTTTCCGAAGCCGGCATCAACCGCGCAGCAGATATGATCATGGCAGCACAGGAAAAGGGAAATCAACTCCTTCCCGCCCTGCGAAAGCGATTGGAGGAAAACAAGCTCGCAATTTCCAATCTATTGGATGCAGTTCAAAAGGGTTTTTACAATGAAACGGTAAAAGCCAGAATGGATGAACTGGAAGCAGAAAAGGCTGAATTAGAGGCGCAGATCATACAAGAGGAAATGCAGCAGCCAAATCTGACACGGGATATGGTTGTTCACTGGATGGAGCGGTTCAAACACGGCGACATTCGAAGTGTAAAGTTTCAAAAACAAATCATCGACTATTTTGTCAATGCAGTCTATATCTATGACGACAGAATCGTGCTGACATATAACTTCAAAGACGATTCCAAGACAATCACTCTGGAAGAAGTAAACAGAATCTTCCAAGAGGAGCTGACAGGTTCGAGTTTAACTTCCTGTGGGGAGCCACGTCGTCGCAAGCTTCACTTGACTTGCGACGACTTTTTGTTTCACAAAAAAGTCATCGCTGCGTTATGTTTCGCTGCGACTCCTCTCCGCAAAAGGTCCCGCTCGGATTTTCTGCTCACTTGTAAACGCGTTCGCGACGAAAATCTGTCGCTACCAACCTTTTGCGGGTAATCCCGTTATCAACAGACGTACCAAAAACGACCATCTTCCGATGGTCGTTTTTCTTTCTCCTGTCAGGCAGGCTGAAGAGCCGGGGACGTTTTGGGGCGGCGGAGATGAATTGTCAAACTAAGTGCAACACTGAGAGATAGAAAGATCAAACAAATCAACCGGTTTATTGAAGCCGAGAACTTTCTTGGGCCTGGCGTTGATCAACGCCAGGTTCTTTTTCA
>CAKJYC010000045.1 GCA_918244965.1 Clostridiales bacterium
GCGCTGGTCGAGGTCGAGAACGTGCACGACGACGGCATCGTCTTTGAGCCGATCCACCGCGTTCTGTTCGGCATCGGCGGCATGGAGGGCGCGGAGAAGCTGCTCGCAAAGCTGAAGGCGCAAAACGGCGATGCAAAGATCGTGCTGTCCGACGACATGCCGAAAGCCTGCGGCGGCGAGGTGCACACCATCCCGTTCTGCACCGGCGATATCTTCGGCGCGTTCGTCGTCGAGAAGCCCGCGGCGCAGCTTGCGGTCGGCACGCTGCAGAACGCGATCGACGCGCTCCTGAAGGAGACCGACGGCGCCGAGGTCGACTACATCCACGGCGAAGCGGTCGTGCGCGATCTCGCGAAAAAGCCCGACGCAATGGGCTTCCTGCTCCCCGCGATGCAGAAGAGCGAGCTGTTCCCGACCGTCGTGTTCGACGGCGCGCTTCCGCGCAAGACGTTCTCGATGGGCGAAGCAAACGAGAAGCGCTACTACCTTGAGTGCCGCAAAATTGAAAAGTAATTCGATCTGTTGAAAACAAGTTTTCAACAGATCGGTTTGCAGCCTCCCGCCTGAACTCTTTCGGATTTCCGGGCGGCGGGGACTGAAAGGCGTCAAATCCGCCGCACATGTCGCCGGATTTGACGGAAGGATCCTCCGACCGTTCTACGCCGTTTTCGTGCGCGCGTCTGCAGCGCGCTTGCGTTGCCTGCAGGAGGACAAGAACACCTGTAAGGGAGGCCGACCCCGGCCTCCCGATCAAAAAGGACTTCGCATGTTAAAGACCGTCAAGTTCGGCGGGAGCTCGCTCGCCTCCGCCGAACAGTTCCGAAAAGTCAAAGCCATTCTCGAACGCGACCCCGCGCGGCGCTGCGTCGTGGTCAGTGCGCCCGGAAAACGGTTCGGCGGCGACGACAAGATCACCGACCTTCTCTATCGCTGTCAGGCGCTGCGCGCTGCGGGCCGTTCGTTCGACGCGGAATACAAAAAGATCGCGGACCGCTTCATCGGCATCCGCGACGGGCTGAACCTCGATCTTTGCATTGAGACGGAGCTTTTCGAGATCCGCTCGCGCATCGAGGCCGGCACGACGCCGGACTTTGCGGCAAGCCGCGGCGAGTACCTGAACGCAAAGCTGCTGTCGGCGTACCTCGGCTTTGACTTTCTGGACGCGGCGGAGTTCATCCGTTTCCGCGACGACGGCACGTTCGACGACGACGCGACGACGCTTCACGCCGGCGTTCTTTCGGCGCACGAAAGGACCGTCATCCCCGGCTTTTACGGGCGGCAGCGCAGCGGCCGCATCCGCACGTTCTCACGCGGCGGCAGCGACATCACCGGCGCGATCGTCGCCAAGCTGACGAACAGCGACGTCTATGAAAACTGGACCGACGTTTCGGGCTTTCTGATGACCGATCCGCGCATCGTGCCGGACGCAAAGGTGATCGAAACCGTCACCTACTCCGAGCTTCGCGAGCTATCCTACATGGGCGCGACGGTGCTGCACGAGGATTCGATCTTTCCGGTCAGAAAGGCGCGCATCCCGATCCATGTGCTGAACACGAACGACCCTGACGCCAGGGGCACGATGATCGTGCCGGACAGCATGGCGACCGACAAGGAGCACGCAAGGCCGCTGACCGGCATCGCCGGGCGACGCGGCTACACCGTCATCACGCTGACGAAGGACAATCTGCATAACGAGCTCGGCTTTGCCTACCGGCTGATGGGCATCCTTGCGCGGCACGGCATCTCGGCCGAGCGCATGCCCTCCGGCATCGACACGATCTCGCTCGTCATCGACGACAAGCGGCTGACCGGCAAGATGGATCAGCTCTATCACGACATCATGGTCGAGTGCGCGCCGGACACGGTCGAGATCGCAAGCTGCATCGCGCTGATCGCCTCGGTCGGCATCGGCATGGTGCGAAACCCCGGCGTCGCGGCAAGGCTTTTCAAAGCGCTTTCCGATGCGGAGGTCAACGCGCGCCTGATCGACCAGGACAGCAACGAAATGAACATCATCATTGGCGTCGAGCAGCGCGACTTCGAGCGCGCCGTCGACGCGATCTACCGCGCGTTTGCGTAACAATTCGGTCTGTTGAAATCCTTTCAACAGACCGGTTTTTTCAGTCCCCGCCTAAAACGCAAGCGTTTTCGGGCGGCGGGAACTGCAAGGTGTCAAATCCGCCGCGCATGTCGCCGGATTTGACGGATTTTTGTCGTTCTTTTTTCGCAGCTTTCATTCGTCTCAAAGGCAGGTTGCGCGCATCACCCCAACAATCCTGAAATCGGAGAAAACAATGATTCATCTGTTTCGCAGAAAAAAGCAACCGCAATATCTGCCGGTTGAAGAACCGCCGGCAGTAAAGCCGTTCGAGCAAATGACGAAAGAAGAGGCGCAGGCGTATTTCCGATGGCACACGGGAAATCTGTCTGCACGAATACACAACATGTGCGAATACCTTCGCTTTACGCCGGATTATTCCGAACGCTCGCTGATTTCGCTGTGGGTTCGCGTGATCCGCCGATATCCGCGCATGAAAAAGGAGGACATGACGGTCAGCGTCGTCAATGGCTGCGCGCTATACTTAGGCGAGGTTTTTATTCGGAACAACGCCGGACTGCGTTGGGAATGCTATGCCGACGTCCCTTTGCAGGATGCGTTTCGGAACCGGCCGGTCGTAGCGGGATTCTTTGGAAAAGAGTCCACGCCTCCCGTTCCGCTCGTCTTTGAGCCGATGTACATGATCGCGGGACAGGAAGGCAGGATCCTGCGCGGAGAAGCAAGCGCGGCCGATGTGTATGAGCTTTATCGGAAATGGCTCCAATACACACCCGATGGCGAGCAAACACATCCCACCGCACGGGAAGCCGTTGCAGAAGCGGTACGCAATGCGACTGGCGGAAAGCCCGAAGCAGAATAGTCAAGCGAATGCAAGACGTTCGTTGTTCTGAACACCTCATCACCGCCTGCGGTCGGCGCCTGCATCGGCTTTGCTATGTCTCATTTTGGAGCTAATTTTCCATTTTGTTGATTGAAAACCGCCTTTTCGGACGGGCAACTGTTTCCGGGCGGTTTTTTTGTTTATAATCCTTGAAAATCCGCGCTTTTTATGCTAAAAGAATACATAAGGACAGCAGTTTTGCAGAAGAGGGGGATCCGTACCCATGATTGAAGTCAACGATCTTACGAAGGTGTTCAAAAAACCGATCCGCGGGAACGGTCTTTCCGGGATGGTGAAAACGCTGTTTTCCAGAAAATACGACGAGATCCGGGCGGTGGACGGGATCACCTTCACCGTCCCCGACGGCGAGATCGTGGGATACATCGGCGCGAACGGCGCGGGCAAATCGACGACGATCAAGATGATGTGCGGCATCCTCACGCCGACGTCCGGCACCGTGTTCATCGACGGGGTGGAGCCTTACCGCAAACGGCGGCAGGTTGCGCAGCACATCGGCGTCGTCTTCGGGCAGAAGACGCAGCTCTGGTGGGATATTCCGCTGGTCGAATCGTTTAAGGTGCTCAAGGAGATCTACCAGGTCTCGGACGCCGATTACAAAGAGCGCATGGGCTTTCTCGGCGAGGTCCTGGACATCACGCGGTTTCTCTCGCAGCCGGTGCGCACGCTCTCGCTGGGTGAACGGATGCGGGCGGACCTCGCGGCGTCGATGCTTCACAACCCGCGCATCCTGTTTCTGGACGAGCCGACCATCGGCATGGACGTGCTCGTAAAGGAGAAGATCCGGCTTGCGATCCACGCGCTGAACAAAACCTACGGTACCGCAGTCGTGCTGACGACGCATGACATGACCGACATCGAGAATCTCTGCTCGCGCATCATTCTGCTCGAAAAAGGGAGTGTCCTTTACGACGGTCCGTTGAAAAGCCTCAAGACCCGCTTCGGCAACATCAAGACCCTGACGCTGACCGTTCCAGCGGAAATCCGCGCCGAAACCGCGCCCGTGCTCTCGCCCGAGGTCGCCGTCTCTGAGGAGGACAGCCGTTTGATCCTGCGCTTCGACGCAGACAGGATCCCGCTCGAACAGGTGGTCCAGTATGCGTTCCGGGATCTGAAGGCAATGGATATGAAGATTGCCGAGATTTCCATCGGCGACGTCGTCAAAACGATCCTTGAACAGCAGGAGGCGGCGCATGCTGAAAAAGTATAAACCTTTCCTCCGTGCCGGCGCGATCGATACGACGGCGTACCGGTTCAATATCCTGATCTGGGCGGTCATCACGGTATGCGAGGTCGCCTGCATGGTCTTTCTGTGGCTGGCGGTCTACCGTTCCAGCGAGAGCGGCATGGACTCCGTGATCCACGGCTTTACCTACCGTGAAATGATCGCCTACGTCGTGCTGACGACGATCTTCAATTTCGTGACGTACAACAACGACACGCTGTGGAACATCAATACCGACATCAAAAAAGGTACGGTCGGCAACTACCTCATCAAGCCGATCAGCTACCGCGGCAAGTTCGCCGCGACCAGTCTCGGCAGCCTGCTCACGATGACGCTGATGTTCGGTGTGCCGCTGTACGCCGCGGCGCTCGTTACGCTCGGCGTTCTCGGATTTCTGCCGGGGCTCAGCTTCCCCGCGTTCTTTGCGCATCTCGGGCTGTTTCTGCTGTCCGGGCTGTGCGCGTCGCTTCTGAACGATACGATCTCCTACATCTTCGGCATCCTGTGCTTCTACACCTCCTCCGGCTGGGGATTGAATTCGCTCAAGGTCACGCTGATCTCGTTCCTTTCCGGAACCCTGCTGCCGATCGCGTTCTTTCCGAAGGGGCTCCGTGACGTCGTGAACTGGATGCCCTTTGCCGGCATGAGCCAGAACCCTGTCCTGATCCTGATGATGAAATACGACCTGAAGGAATCGCTGCGCTGCGTTGCGCTGTCGGTCGCATGGATCGTCGTGCTGGAGCTTTTTGCAAAGCTCCTGTTCTCGCACGCCGTCCGCAAGGTCACGGTGCACGGAGGCTGATATGCGGTACGTTCATCTGTATTTTACATGCATCAAGCGCAGCATGATCTCCCGGCTGGAGTATAAGAAGGATACGATCGTTGCGCTGTCCTCGTTCTTCTTTTCCAACCTCTGCTCGCTCGCCGCGATCTATTTCATCCTGCAGGCAATCCCGGCGCTGTCGGGCTATTCGCTCCCGGAGGTCGGCTTCTTCTACGGCTTCTCGATGATGCCGATCGCGCTTGACCACCTGTTCAGCGACGAATTCTGGCTGGTCGCCTATCGCCGGGTCAAGGACGGGGACATGGATATGCACTTTCTACGCCCGGTGCCGGTGATGTTTCAGGTGTTTGCCGAGACCTTCCAGCCGGAAGGCTTCGGCGAGCTGATCCTCGGCGTTGCGCTGATCACGGTCTGCGCCCTGAATCTTACGGTGAAAGTCACGTTCGGCGCGATCGTCGTGCTGTGCGTCGGCGCGGTCTTCGGTGCGATCATCATCACCTCGCTCAAAGTGGCGATGGCTGCGCTGGCCTTCATCTTCAAGCGCAGCGGGCCGTTGCTTCAGGTCGTCTACAACTTCTCGGCCTACGCGAAATACCCGCTTGCCATCTATCCGTGGCTCATTCGGACGCTTTTGATCTTCGTGCTGCCGTTCGGGCTGTTCATCTCGCTGCCGGTCGATACGCTGCTCTATGGCACATACAATCCGTGGCTTCTCTGTCTTGCGATCGTCGGCTGTTCCGCCGTCTTCTTCGCCGTCGCCGCATGGGTCTGGACCATCTGCGAGCGCCGCTACGAATCAACAGGGAGCTGAAACGGCTACCGGTACAGCTTGACGCGGTCGCCGAAGACCGCAACGATCGCCTCGGTGAGGCGGTTTTTTTCTTTGCCGGAGAGGTCGTAGACATTGAGCCTGCACGGGGCCATGTTGACAAGCAGGTTTAAGATCCCGTCCGGCGCGCAGTCGACATACTCGATGTGCACATCGTTGTCGTCGGAGAGCGTGATCGTGCCGTCGGCGTGGATGCAGACCGACAGCAGCCCGACGCGGCTCGTTCGCCCGTTCACGAAGCGCTTCAGCGTTTCGATCAGCTCGCTGTATTCCTTGTTCATCAGCACGCGCGCCGCCGCCTGTTCGACCGCAAGCTCCCACAGCATCAGAAATTCCTGCATGCGAAAGTGCAGAAAGCCCTCCAGTACCAGCGTGCGGTGCGCCGCAAAATACGCCGCGAGCTTTTCGTGCAGCACCCTGCGCTCCTCGCGGCACGACGCCGCCTTGAGCGCATCGGTCAAAACGACCTGCTTTTCGGAAAGCGACAGCGGCAGCGTGTCCGTAAACTCCGCCAGCGCAAAGTACCGGAGATCGCGCCCGAGCACAGAGGAAAGCGCCTCCGCCGCCGCGTCCTCCGGATGCGCGCCGCGAATCTTCAGTACGACGCCGTCCGCGACCGCTTCAAGCGCATATGCGCAGTCCATTTCGCTCATGCGGCGATTCAGCAGCTTCAAAAGCGGCAGATCATATTCATATGTCAGGATCTCGTAAACGGTCATTCCTTGCTCCCTTTCTGTATCCTATGCCCGCACTTCGTTAGTTTGTGCCGCCGAATGCACAGAAAATACATGAAAAAAACGATCCGAAAAGGATCGTTTTCATGCGCACAGCGCAATTCACGGCGAAGCCAATTCATGACCGCAGGTCAATTCATGCGCGCAGCGCAATTCATTTCATCCGCGAAAAGCTGACGCTTTTCTGCGTGTCCACCTCATCCACCGCAAGCGGAACTCCACTCCGCTTCGCTTCGTTACGGCGGTGCCGTTGCACGCTCTCCGCGCATCGCCATGTCCCCCTTCCCCTCGAAGGGGAAGGCTTTTGGGACGCGCATGCCAAGGCTTTTCCTCTATGAGAAGGCTTTTGGGACGCGCGCAAGCGACTTCTTCCGGCTTTTGAGGCACGATCAGGTTCCGAACAGGGACAGAAAGTCCATGCTGCTGTAGGAGATGCTGTCGTCCTCGATCAGGTTGTCCGGCGCGGTGAACGGCTCGATGAAGTTGAACCGGGAATAGCGGATCGTGACCGTCATCTCATCGAATTCGATCGCCGTGCCGCCGCTCTGCAGCATGGGACCAAGCAGCTGTTCAAACAGCGCGGCTGCAAAGTCCTTGCCGTCGATCTCCAGCACCACCGGATAGCCGTTTTCGTCGATCGCAGCCTTCACGCCGATCTCCGGCAGCTTATCCCAGATCTCGTCGCGCAGCGTGATCAGCGGCACGCCGTCCGTGCCGTTCAGGTATTCCTTCAAAAGGCCCTTCATGCTTTCGCTGTCGAACATGCCTTCATAGACTGTCGTCTGCACGCCGTCGACCGTCTCCGTGCCGGTCTTTTTGAAGCGGTCGCCGTGCTCGAAAAAGATCTTGATCTCATCCGAAAGATCCCAGCGCTCCTGAATGACCGCTTCGAGCGTCGGGATCAGCACCCACGATTCGCCGTCGCGCGAAAACGCGCCCTTGCGCGCGTCGCCGTCCTGAAAAACGCGAAGCTCCATGATCGTCGTCGGCTGCGCCATCGGTTCGCCGTCGTATTCGTATGTCATGTACTCGCCGATCTGCATGGTCCTTGTGGGCTTGTGCATGTCGGTGACGACCTGCATGGCAAACAGGATGCTGTGCGTCTCGCCGTCCTGCTGCATCCGGATGCTGACACGCTCCTCCATCTCCATGCGCATGCTCTCGGCCTCGTTCAGATTCGTATACGCCTCCGAGAGCGCTTTTTTCGGGCTTTCCTTGCAGCCCGCGACCGACAGCATCAGCAGAGCGGCAAGCAAAATTGTAAGGATTCGTTTCATAGATGTTTCTCCTTTCATGTCCCAAAGGGACAATTCATGCGGCACAGCCGCAATTCACGGCGCCGCAGGCGTCAATTCATGCACCCCGGTGCAATTCATGCGCGAAGCGCAATCCACGGCGATGCCAATTCATGACCGCAGGTCAATTCATGCACCCCGGTGCAATTCATGCGCGCAGCGCAATTCACTTTATCCGCGAAAAGCTGACGCTTTTCTGCGTGTCCACCTCATCCACCGCAAGCGGAACTCCACTCCGCTTCGCTTCGTTACAGCGGTGCCGTTGCACGCTCTCCGCGCATCGCCATGTCCCCCTTCCCCTCGAAGGGGAATGCTTTTGGCACGCGACATTCTTACCAACAAACCCGTAGGGGCGGATCTCATCCGCCCGCCGCAACAGCGGAACGGGAAGATACGATCTTCCCCTACGGTTTGCATGGCGTGCAGGGGAGACGGACGCGCCCCCTTATCCCTTTGGGGCGTTGTCGAAATAATCCGTAAGCGCCACGCCGTCGACCGTGTAGGGCGCCGTGCCGTCAAGATACACCGTGATCCTGCGGTCGTCCTCGGTCAGGAAAACGATCCGGTCCATGGATTCGTGCCATTCCCGCAGATGCATGTATACGCCCGGTTCGAGCGTTGCGGGCTTGTCGTCGATCTCGCACGGCAGCGCGCGAACAAGGTGTAAAAGCGTGCCGTCCTTGATGTTGTCCTCCCGCTTGCCGAACATGATCCTTTCGATCAACGCGCTCGCCTGCAGCCATTCGTCCGCGGGCTCGAGCGCTTCGCCTTTGACCTCGCAATAGCCGTACTTTGCGCCGAGCAGGTCTGTCGGCGTGCCGAGCATCAGCTCCTGCTGTTCGCTGTCATTGAGGAAGCAGTAACCCTCGACCGTATGTCCGCAGACGAGCTCGCCGTTTTCGACGTGCAGCTCATAGGTCTTTTCCGTTCCGTCCGCGCGCGTGGTCGACAGCAGCAGGTTGCCGTGTCCGTCGTTCGGATCGAGATCGATATAAATGCCGCTGTCCATGACAAGCTTTTCATTTATCTTCCATTCGCAGGCGCCGATCTGTACCGTCAACTCGGATTCGCCTTCTTCCCCGGTAACAACACTGACGGGCGTGTATCCGTAGACCGATACGCGTACCGGTTTTCCGTCGCCGTTCAGATCGACAATATCCAGATAATGCACCCTGCCTTCGCCGGCGAAGATGTATTTGTCCTGTTTCATCGGCAGTTCCTCTGCTTCGATTATCGGGCACTTATAATAGGTCTTCCATCCTCCCTTGCCCTTGCCGACATTCCGTTCCATATAGACCGGCTCCTTACCGTCCAGGACCAGGTCCAGCAGTTGCTCTTCATCTCCGTCTGTGAAGGTGAACCGGTACCACGGATCATCCGTTTTATTCCGTTCCCCTTCCTCCACCGTATAGGAATACTTGTCAGAAAAGACCCCGTCCTTCAGGAAGGACGCCATACGTTCGCCTGTGGCTGCGTCTTTATAAAAGCCGATCTCCAGCAGCCCGTCCACGCCCTCTTCGGGATTCATCGCGCACCAAAGCCCTTCGAGCATGTCCTCCGGCTCCTTCTTCTCGTGAAAATGCAGGTTCCACTGCGGGTCAGCCGTGCCCCAGTATTCCACGTCCTTGCCCGTTGCGGCGTCCGTCAGCACGAGCATGCCGTCGTCGACCGTGATTGCGTACTCCTTCACGAGCTGCGTCCCGTCGTTCTGCGGTACGGTATGTGAGATCGAAAGCTTGCCGTTCGAGCGTTCAAACTGCAGATATCCGTATTCCATATTGAACGTGTTGCAATAAACTTCCGTGCCGTTGCGGTATACCGTGAACGTGACCGTAAAGAGTCCGGAGGTTGGGCCATAGCTCAATTCGCAGGTTTCAAGCTGCCCGTCGCCGTCGACGTCGCAGACCTCCTTGTTGACGATGTCGTTTTCGCTCACCTGGATCAAAAGCCAGATCAGGTTGTCGGTATACGCTTTGTCGATCTCGTACCAATAGCTGGACAGCGGATTGCGGAACGGAACGATCACGACGTCGATATCGTTATCCTCAATTTCGTAGGTGTTCAGGATCAGGCGCATCTCCTCGATCGTTGTGCCCTTCATGCGGCTGAGTTCGGCTTCCGTCCGATTGTCCGACCCGGAAAGCAGCGCGCAGCAATAGCCGTCGCTGCTCATCTGCCACACATAGACCGCCAACCCGTCTTCCGTATCGAGGTCAAAGTATGCGGGGTACTGCTTTTCCAATCGCTTGTATTCCTGCTGCTGCGCATCGACGGCGCTGCCCGGCGTCTGCGCGTCCGGGATCACCGCGTCCGGCGTGCGCGCGTAGGTGTATCGCGTCCTGTCGTTGATGTAGAGAAGGATCGTGTCGCTCTCCCGATCATACTGCATCGAATAGCCGTCGCCGAAGTCGATCTCGACGTCGCGCTCGGAGGCAAGGCGGTATTTCGAAGCATTATGCAGCGCGTTTCCCGTCTTCGGATCGTAGCAGTCCGTCAGCGTCACCCGTCCGTCTTTGCCGAACACGAGCCAGCTTTGCCATTCCGTCCAGCTCTCGTCCGCATCCGGAAGCCCGGCAGGGTCCGTCCAGACCTTGCCGTCATCGTCGGCGATCTCCTGCCTGATCCGCGTCCACTTGCCGACCAGCGAGGTCGGGATCACGACGTCCGGCGTGCGGGAGAAGATCAGCGAGACATGAACGCTGTCATCGTAGTCATGCCCTATGGTCAGCGTGTCCGTCTCCGGATCGTAGCGGATCTCCATTGCCTCGCCCTTTTCGTCGACGGCGGTGATGATCGTTCCGTTCACGCGATAGATGCCGTCCTGCCGGAGGCTGTCGCTGCCGTCCATCACGCCCGTCAGCATCATCTTGCCGGAATCGTGGCCGTGCGTCGGGCCGCCGTCGTCGGTGAACTCCAGCCAAACGCCGAGTCCCGCGCTGTCCATAAAGCTCATGCCGAGCAGGCTCGGATCGACGCTTGTGCCGTTCATTCCGACGGCGGTCATCGTCCACTTGCCGACCGGGTCGACCGGTACGCGCGTAAAGCGCAGGGTCTCGCCGTTCTGCGTGACGGAAAGCGTGTCGTCGGACGCTTCATACCGGGCCGTGAATTCGATCAGGCCGCCCGTAAAGGTCAGCACGCTGTCCTCGACCGTGTAGGTCAGCGTCGTTTCGGACGGCGCAAGCATGCTCGACGTAAACCGGTAGATCGCCGTTCCGTCGCCCTTGACCGTGAGCCGCTGCGTAAGCGCAACGTCGGTTTCGGGATAAACGTACGCCCACTCGCCGCGCGCGTTCTCCCTTGCGGGATCCGTTTTCTGCACGCGCATCAGCACGAATCCGAGCTTGATGTCCGCGTCGCCGGGCTTCAGATTCTTCGCGTTCAGCGTGTCGGTTTCGGGATCGTAAAAGAGGTCCAAAGAGGGATATCCCTCGCTGCCGAACAGTCTGCCGACGGTCAGCGGCGTGCCGTCCGCCGTCTCGATGTGCACGCTGTCGCCCTCGATCACATAGCGGGCTTCGGCGCTGTCGGCATCGTCGCCGGCCACGAAAATCTGCACCGTGCCGTCCTCGCAAAAATCAAAGCGCACCTCTTCTGCGCCGAGCGTCTGCGCGCTGATAAGGACGCCCTGATAGTCGATCTGCGACATGCGCCATGTGTCGATCAGCGGCGCGCCGCCGATCATGCCCGGCGATGTCATTGCTCTGGGATCGCGCTGCCGCCGGAGGAACGCAACGAGCACGATCACGACGATGCAGGCGAACGCCGCGGCCGCCGTCGCCGCCCATCTGAGCGCGGTGCGGGCGTGGACGATCCGGCGCGGGTTGGCTCCGGCGCTTTGTGCCGCGCGCAAAAGCCCCGCCGGGAACGTTTCCGGCATTTCGGGAAACAGGTCCTTACGGAATCTTGAATTGAAGCGTTTCTTCATCGTGCTGCGTCTCCTTTCCCGAAAGCTGTGCGCGAAGCGATTCCCTTGCGCGGGATAACCGGCTGCGGATCGCGCCGTCCGTGACCTCGCAGATCTTTGCAATTTCCTTGCTGGAATATCCTTCGTAATAGTAGAGCGTGATCGCCAGCCGTTCGTCGGGCGAAAGCGTGTCGAACGCGCGGTTCAGGTCGAGGTCCGGGACCTCCATCTCATAGCCCATCGGCTCGCACGCTTCGAGGCTGACCGTGCGGCGCGCAGCGCGTGAATAGTTCATGCACTCGTTTTTCAGAATGCGGATCAGCCACGTCCGGAAATACCTCCGCTCCTTCAGCGTGTCCAGATTGGTGTACGCTTTCAGGACCGCGTTTTGCGCGGCGTCCTCGCAGTCCGTCCGGTTCCGGAGGATCGCAAACGCCACGCGGAACATGGTCGGCGCCATCGCCTCGATCTCGCGGGCAAACCATGTGTCCTCGCTCCTGCTTCTCAAAACGCGCTCCCCCCTTTCGTTTTGCCTCTGACTGTTAGACACGCGAAGCTGCGGAAATGTTGCAGAAAATGTAAAAAAGGGCGTTTGGCCCCTACGGTATGTACAAAAATGCAGGGGAAGGTCATGCCTTCCCGTTCCGAACACAGAAAAACCGTCCCTCTGTGTTCCGATCAGATTCAGTTCCGCGTCAGGATCCGGCCCGGCGCGCCGTCCGTGTGCAGGCGCAGCGTGTCGGTGAGACGGTCGTACCAGACGGTCAGCGGCGCGCCCGCAAGGTCACCGGTCAGCTTGATCCAGCGGTACGGGTTCGTGTTCTCGCCGTCGGAGATCGCGCCGTAGAACAGCGTCAGCCGCGCCGTCCCGTCCGGCGTTTCGAGCGTGGCGGAAAGCGCCTGGTCGAGCGACAGGCGCACGTCGCCCGCTTCGGTTTGGAATGTGCCCGCAAGGATCGTTTCGTCGGTGACGGTCACGTCGATCACGGCGCGCAGGCCGTCGATCTCCGCCGCGATCTGGCACGTGCCGGGCGACACGCCGAGGATCATTTCGTTCTGCTCGTCGACCCACGCAACGATCTCGTCCGACGCGCTGACCTTGTATTTCAGGAGCTTTGCGCTCGCCGCTTCGGGCTCGATCGTGTGCGAGATGCGGCGTCCCTCGTCGCGCTTCAGCACCAGCGCCGTTTCGGAGAGCACGAGCGACGTCGCGGGCTTTGTTCGCATCAATAAGAACAGCCCGACCGCCTGCGCGGCCGCGACCGCAATCGCCGCGATCAAAAGGATCCACCGTTTTCCGCTCCGTTTCATGCGCTTCCTCCCGCTTGTTGATGCCTTTATTGTACCCAAGCGCGCCGCGGTTGTCAATTCATGCGCGAAGCGCAATTCATGACCGCAGGTCAATTCATGCGGCACCGCCGCAATTCACGACGCAGAAGGCGTCAATTCATGTGGGAGGCCGATCCGTGGCCTCCCGTCGAAAAATACAAAGTACGCCAAAACAAAAAACGTCGCCGCGAACGTAGCGACGTCCGCAAGACGACGCGCCGAAGGCGCGCTGCCCGCAAGCGATTGGTAGCGCAGCGGAGGCATGGCGATGCGCGGGTAGCGCGCAACGGCACTTATGTAACGAAGCGAAGCGGAGTGGGAGCGAGGGCGTTTACAACCGAGCAGCCGCAGCAAGCGGGATCGCTTGCGGAGAGGAGGAGCGACGGAACAAGGCGAGCGATGACTTTTTACAAAAAAGTCGTCGCGAACTTGGCGAAGTCCGCGACGACGATGGAGCTGATGATCAGATTCGAACTGACTACCTCGTCATTACCAATGACGTGCTCTACCTACTGAGCTACATCAGCGCTGCAACGCGCATTATAACAAATACGCGTTGAGAATGCAAGTCTTTTTTTCATTTTATACGAAAAATCTGCGTCAATCCTGCACAAGCCGCGTGGAGCCGATCGCGGTGACGAACGCGGCCTTGTCCGGAATGATGAATTTGACCTTGTGCAGCTTTGCGATGCCGTCCAGCATTTCCTTTGCGATCGGCTGCGAATCGAGGATCGTGCCGCAGACGACGATCGTGCGGGTCATATGCGCCTTGGTGCAGAACGCGCCCATGACGCCGACGCACTGGAAGATCAGCGTGTACAGCCCGCGCGCAAGCGACGCGTCGTCCGCGCTGCCCGCCTTCGAGAGATTCGCCACGGTCGTTTCGGGCGTGAGGTTGCCGATCTGCCCCTCGGTGACGTCCTTGATCAGCAGGTCGCAGCGTTCCGCGCTGCCCTGCTCGGCCAGCGCCTGCAGCTCCTTCGGATCGAACCGGCCGAAGAGCTTTTCGCTCATGCCCTGCAGCATGCCGCCGCCGACGCCGCTGCCGCCGAGGTGCCACGCGCCGAACGGCGTAACGCGCACGAACGCGGTGCCTGTGCCGACGCTGGCCACGACCATGTTGAACCGCTTCGAAACGGTCTGCGCGCCGCGGTACAGCGACGCGAACTCGTCGACCTTGACGACCTCGCGGTTCAAGAGCTTGTCCGGGACGGCTGCCGCGCCGACGCCGGTTACGGTGATGCAGTCCGCGCGGTCGAGGCCGAAACGCGTCAGCGCCTCTTCAAGCGTCTCGTCCGGCTGCTTCATTGTCGATTTCAGGAGCTTACGCGCACGGGTCATGACGATCTTTGTGCCGGATGCGCCGAGATCAATGCCGACGATCGTTTTATGCGGCTGCAGTGCAAAGTACACCGGCGGCGCGATCAATGCGACGGCGACCGCCTCCAGAAGCGCGTTGACGCCCGCCATGGCGACCAGCAGCGTAAAGACGGAGTCCACGCCGTAATACGAGAACAGGTTCCTGACCGGCTCCGTATTGCCGAAAATCAAGCCCAAAAGGCCGAGGAAGAACACGGTGTTGGTGAGCGAGCCCGCGATCGCCGAAACGAAAACGGCGACCGTGCGGCTGTTGGTCGGGCGCTTCATAATGAGCCGGAACAGCAGCGCGGGAACCAGTCCGACCAGCACGCGCGGGATCACGCAGACGATGAACGTCAGTACGGGCGAAATGCCAACCAGCGCCGCGCCGAACGGATCGACCGTGAAGCACTGGATAAAGCTCATCATGCCGAACATGAAGCCGAGGAACATGCCGTAATACGGTCCGAGAATGATCGCGCCGATGACGACCGGGATCACAAGGCTCGTGATGGACAGTGGCCCGATCTTGATAAAGCCGAGCACCGTGCACATCGGCGGAAGACCGAGCACCAAAATGATCGCGGTGAAGATTCCCGCAAGGATCAGTTTGCGTAGTTTGTCGCGTTTCATGGAAACTACCTCCGATAAGAGATACGCGTATTATACTTGTTTTTCAAAAACGGCGCAACCGTTTTCTGAATAATATAAGAATCGGGAATAAATTGCGCAATGGCGCGCATGCTAACCGCAAAACGACCCGCTTCGGAGGTTTTTTCCATGCAGCTATCCCGCAGACAAACGATCCTGATCGTGACGCTTTCCGGCGTCGCCGCGCTTCTGATCGTGGGACTCTTGCTGTTGATGCACTACGGCAGCAAACGCGATCCCATTCCCGACGAGCCGGCGCTGCCGAGCGCAAGCGCTTCGCCGACCCCGACCGCGACGCCGGAGCCGACGCCGGCGCCGACCGACACACCCGCGCCGACGGTGTATTACCTGCCGCTGGTGCCGGAGGGAACGGAAAAAGCGACGCCGACGCCCGCAACGCCGACGCCCGCCCCGACCGGTACGCCCACTTCAGAGCCGGAGGCACAGGCGCTGCGCGTCCGCTCAAGCCCGCGCGAAGGCGTCTACAACGAACAGATCAGAGAATTCATGGCGATCGGTACGCAGAACGGCGAAGCGATCGCCGTTTTGCTGGTGCATGTGGAACCGCCGGACGCGTCGGTCGTCGCGATCCCGTACGAAACGCTTGCGACCGTCTACCGGCTCGGCAGCGGCGCGACGATCGAGGACGTGACGCTTGCGCCGATCGGGACCGCCACCGCAAGCGCCGAGACGGAGCGCGAGGGCTGCTGGAACCTGATCTGGGCGGTCAAAAACCTCACTGGCTGGCGCGCGCCAGCGTATCTGTGGGTCGATTTCGGCTGTATGGAGGACTTTTTTTCGTTTGCGCCGTCGCTTGACGGGATCGACTTTGCGGCGTTTTCGGAGATGCTGACGCACAGCGGTGAGACGCTTGCCGAGGACATGGCGCAGGTCGGCGTCGGCGCGGTGCGGTTTTTGTCCGCAGTGTCGCTGTGGGAGCTGCCCGCGTTCCGCTCCGCCACGCGCGGCTCGTTCGCGTCGAGCCTGTCGATCTTTGAGCTGCTGTCGCTGATGTCCACGCTCCGCGAGGTGACCCGATTCTCGGTCAGCGTGCTGCCGACGGAACTGAAGGACGGCGTCCGTGTGCTTTCGGACGCCGCCGCGCTGCCGTTTTAGGGAAGAATCCGCACTTATGCCAAACCGGGCTTTATGGGAAGGCCCTTTTTGCGGCGGTCGGCAAAGTACAGCTCTTCGGTCGCAAGCGCCATCTTGGTGACGGCAAAATCGCAGTCGTGCGGATAGATGTACCAGGTATCCTCAAGCGTATTGAGGTCCACGCAGTCGCCGAACTTGCCGAGGTATTCGTACTCGATGTGGCACGAATACAGCGACGGCACGCTCTTTTCCATGGTGAACGGGTCGCCGTCCGCATCGACGCCGGACACATGGAATCCGCTCATGTCGTGGCGCAGCGTGCCCTCGCCGAGCAGGATGAACCGCTTCGCGTTCGGCAGTGAGCGCACGGTCACCGGCAGGTCGCCGCTCGAATACGTTCCGGCCTCGACCTCGCGCCGCACGTTTTCGCGCTCCCATTCGTACCAGTCCGGAATATGCGAAAACGCCGTTTCGCCGGTCTCTGCCGTCAGGCTCCCGTCCTCGTTGTACACCCAGCGCTTGCCGCACGCGCGGCAGAAGAGATGCGTCCCCTCGCTCGCCATCCGGAACTCCGTTCTGCACGCAGGGCACTGGTACAAAACCTTATGCAGTCCCTCCGCGCGCTTTTCGTAGGTCACGCGGATCCCTTTCTCCTTCTGCCATGCGTAATCGTCGTACTGAAACGCGCGCACCAGCGTTTCGTTGATCTCGTCCGGCGTCGCGGTCTTCAGCGCTTCAGCCGTATACTGCAGGGTCATCTCGGCCTCGACGGGGTTGACGCCGCGATCGTGCAGGTTCCAGAACGGTGAATTGATGTGATGCCCGTGACAGATGAACGTCACGACCGGCACGCCCAGGAGCTTGCAGAGCTTGCCGAGCGACGCGGGCAGCACTGCCGTCGTTCCGCACAGCGAATAGCGCGCTTCGGGATAGATCACATTGATATCGCCGTGATCGACGACGCGTTTTAGCTGCCGGATCAGCGTGATATCGTTGGTGAACTTGCGCTTGCAGATGCAGCCGACGCGCCGCAGAAGCCACTCGCGCCCGATGAAGCCGTCGATCGCGACGACGTAGTTTGCGCGATGCGGCCAGATCGCCTTGGTCGCCACCTTGAAGTCCAGAAACGCGTTGTGGTTGCACAGCAGAAGATACGGCGGCTTCAGCCCCTCCACGCCGGTCTTTTTGATGATCGCGCCGTGCTTTTTGGCGTCCGGCGCGCTTAACAGATAGGTCAGCGGACGCAGATACCACGCCGTGCGGTACGGCGGCTTTTGCATGTCGAAGCGTTCGAATTTGCTCTGATCCATGGTCCCTTCCTCTTATTTCAACAGTCTTAACCCCTTCGGGTAGCGGTTTTTCAGCATGCCGTCGGAGGCCTTATAGAGTCCCAGCGCATGGCCCGCGAACGTCGCCGCACCGTAGCCCTTCTCGGCGGGCTTTTCGAGCGTTTCGCCCCGAAGATAGCGCATGGCCTCGTCGAAGGTCAGCGCGCATGTTTTGAGAAGCGGCGTCGTTTTTCCCGCGACGGCCAGCGCGTGCGCGGGCTCGAACCGGCTGCCCTTGATCTCGCCCAGAAGCAGCCCCGCGCGCACAAGCCGCACGCCGTCGAGCGCGCACGGCACGGGCGGCAGCAGCAGCACGCGTCCGTCCTTCAGCAGCGTTTTCCGCCCTTCCGGCAGCCGCACCTCGTCGGAAAACGCGTCGAACGCCGGGATCCGGTCGCTCTTCCCCTGCCGGAGCGGCGTCGGTACGCGTTCGCCCGCGCGCCGCATCAGCGCAAAGAACTGTCCCTCGCCCGCGCTCGTGTGCGGATAGAGCCGTCGCATCGTGACAAGCGCAAGATCCGGATTCCGGTCCAGAAGCCACTGCACCGTCTCCTCGTTCTCCTGCGGAGAGAACGAGCATGTGGCGTACAGAAGCTGTCCGCCGGGCTTCAATGCGTTCACGGCGTCGCCGAGGATCGCGCGCTGACGCACGGCGCAGGTCTCCACATGCTCCGGCGACCAGTCCGCCGCGGCCTGCGCGTCCTTTCGGAACATCGCCTCGCCCGCGCACGGCGCGTCGACCAGCACCGCGTCGCAAAGGCCCTTGAGCTTTGCCGAGATCTGCTTCGGCTCGGCGTTCGTCACGATCGCGTTGACGACGCCCATGCGCTCCAGATTCCCCGCAAGCACCGCGGCCCGTCCGGGAACGATCTCGTTTGAAAACAACACGCCGCCGCGCATCTTCGCCGCAAGCTGCGCGCTCTTGCCGCCCGGCGCGGCGCACAGGTCCAGCACGACCGGCTCATCCGGAAGCGTCAGCGCGGCGACAGGCGCCTGCGCCGCGGCCTCCTGCATATAGAAGAGCCCCGCGGCGTGCAGCGGTGTCGCGTTCGGGTTGAAGTCGGGCGCAAGCGGCGCGCCTGCCGGATTCTCTTTGAGCGCGGGCAGCGGGATCCCCAGCAGCGCGGACAGCGCCGCGCGGTCGGTCTTGATCGCGTTGATCGAAAGCGCCTTCTTCGGCGGCGCCTGCAGCGCGTCGCAAAATGCCGCAAAGTCCGCGCCGAGCTGCCCCTGCATGCGGGTCAAAAAGGCTTCCGGGTACGTTCTCATACCTGTACCTCCGTCTTTGCGCCGAGCAGCACGATGTGCCGTTCACTTACCGGCATGCCGGAAAGCCGCGTCAGCGCCTCGGCGTACAGCGCGACCTGCCGCGTGTGTTTCTTCGCGTACTCGTTCGGATTGCCGGTCACGCGGTCGGTCTTGTAATCGAGCAGCACCCAAGCGCCGTCCTCGACAAAGCAGGCGTCGATCACGCCCTGCAGCAGCACCGGCTCGTCGGACGCCGCATCGGGCAGCAGCGTTTTTGCAGGCAGCGGGCACAGAAAGCTCCATTCGCGCTCGACGCGCTTGGACGCCGCCATGCGAAGGAACAGCGGCGACGCAGCGAACGCACGGATCGCATCGGCATGGAACGGCGTCACGCCGGGAAGGTCGTTAAGGTACGCGGCACGCTGTTCGGCGTCACGAAGCGGCAGCCGCTCCAGCGCGCGATGGACCGCGCTGCCCTCGGACAGCACGTCGTAGCCGGTCTCAAATGCGGGCTCCGTAAACGTCGCCGTCTCGCGGCCTTCGAGCTCGGTGACCGAGGTCTTGTCCGGCAGCGTGTCGACGGTCGGATGCGGGTACGTCCAGTCGAAGCGGGCCTGAAGCTCTTTTCGCTCCTCCTCGCGCGGCGGCGGGATCTTGCCCTCCGACACGCGCGACACGGCATTGGACAGCTCGCCTTTTTGGTGCAGAACCGTCGGCACACGTCCGTTCAGCGCAGGCATCAGCAGCTTCAGCGCCGAATTCGACTTGCGGATCGACAGCAGCGTAGGCGCTTTCAGCGCGGCGATGCGCTTTTCGGCGTTCGACAGCGAGCCGATCAGATACAGCTCCTGTTTCGCGCGCGTCATGCCGACGTACATGACCCGAAGCTCCTCCGCCCACGCCGCGTCCGAAGCCGCCTGTGCGACGTTTCTGTGCGCGACCGTGTCATGCCTGACACCGTTTTTGTCCAGATATTTCAGCCCTGCGCCGACCGACGCATCGGCGATCAGCGGCTTCGTTTCGTCGGTGCGGTTGAACTGCCCGCCGAGCCCTGCGTAAAAGACGAACGGGAATTCGAGGCCCTTCGACGCGTGCACGGTCATGATGCGCACGACGTTTGCCGTGACGGTCGACGCCGCGCCGAGCCGCTCCGTCGCCCTGACGTTCTCCATGAAGCTCAAGAAGCCGTGGACGCCCGCAATGCCTGCGTCCGCCGCGGCCGCCGCCTCGCGGATCAGCGCGTCGAGGTTTGCAAGCCGCTGATCGCCGCCGACGAGCACGCCGACCATTTCACGGTAATGCGTTTCGTCCAGAATGCGGCCGATCAGATCGTCAAGCGGGATCCGGCGCGCAAGCGCCTGCCAGCGGTCGATCGTGTCGAGAAACGCGTCGACCTGCGGCTCCGTCCCGCGCACGGCAAGCAAACAGTCCAGAAACCGGGGGCTTTTGCCGCAGCTCCGGATCCTTGCCAGCGTTTCATCGGTAAAGCCGAACAGCGGCGAACGCAGCACGGCAAGCAGCGGAATGTCCTGCCGTCGGTTGTCGAGCACGGCAAGCAGGCTCATCAAGAGCTTGACCTCAATGGAATCGAAGTATCCGCCAGACGACTGCGCATATGCCGGAATGCCGTCCGCCGCCAGCATCTGCGCCCACACGCGGGCGTGCTTTTTGTTGCGCAGCAGCACGGCGAAATCGCTGTAGCGGCACGCGCGCTCCGTCTTGCCGTCCGAGACCGGACGTTTCATGCGTTCCTCGATCGTCCTTGCGGCAAAGCGCGCCTCGGCTTCGGCGTCCTCCAGCGATTCCGGATCGTCCGGATCCGCCTCGCGCGAAATGAGATGCAGCTCGGCACGCCCGTCCGGCGTTTTTGCGCCCTGTTTCAGCATGGCGCGTTCGTCGTATTCGATCCCGGCGACCGGCTTTTTCATCAGCGTCGAAAACGCCGCGTTCACCGCGTCGATGACGGCCTTGCCGGAGCGGAAATTGTGTCCGAGGTCGATCCGCGTGCCCCTGGCGCCGCGGAACGTCTCGCATTTTTCTAAAAACAGAGACGGCTCGGCCATGCGGAAGCGATAGATCGACTGCTTGACGTCGCCGACGAAGAACAGCCCGCCCGGCCGCGCGATGCGGTTTAAGATCGCCTCCTGCACGCGGTTACTGTCCTGATACTCGTCGACGATGATCGTCTGATACCGTTCGCGATACTCCGCCGCGATCTCGTCGTCCTTCAGGATCTCGATCGTCATATGTTCAAGATCGGAAAAATCCAGCGCGTTCTTTGCACGCTTCGCCTCGGCGAACGCTTCAAGGTACGCGCGCATCAGCGCCCAGAACGCTTTGAGGATCGGCGCGGCCTGTTCCTCGTCGCGCTGCACGTCCGCAAACGGAACGGAATGGAACGCGGCCTGCTCGCGGATCAGATCGCGGATGGCCTGCTTTGCCTGCTTGACGCCCTCGCGCTCCTCCTTCGGGAAATCCTTCGGGAACGACACGCTGTCACGCGTTTCGACGATGGACGACAGCATGGCGGCATACTCCTCGCGCGAGTCCAGCACAAGCGCCCCGCGCGCACGCGTGATCAGATCATACAGCGTCGACAGCGCCTTTTCGCACGCGGGCGGAAGCCGATCGGTCTCCGCCTGCAGTTCGTCGATGTGGCGAAGGAGCTCCGCCTTGTCGTTGGAAAGCGCGATCGCAAGCTGCCGTTTCAGCGCGTCCGGATCCGAAAGCGCGGCGTCCTGACGGTCGAGCCAGTCCACGGGCTCCGGCTGTGCGGACAAAAACTGCTCGGCGCTCTGCATGGCGTCGATCAGCGCGGGCTCGCTGCCGAACGCGATCAACAGCCTGCGGTAGTCCTCCGCATTCTCATTTGCAAGCGTGTCCAGCACCGCATTGCGCGTATCGGCCGCAAGCACCGCGGCCTCGGTCTCGTCGAGCGTCCTGCACGACGGCGTCAGCCCCACGTGGAAAAAATGCCGGAACACGACCTTTGCGCAGAACGCGTCGATCGTGGAGATGCTAGCGTTGGCGACCGCCGCCGCCTGCGCACGATAGCCTGAGGCCAAAGCGCCGGTCGTCTGCCCGGCAGCGTCGATCAGACGCTTCGATATACGTGCCTTCATTTCGCCCGCCGCCGCGCGCGTAAAAGTCAGCACCAGCATGCGGTCGATCGGCACGCCCTCGCCGATCAGGCGGAACACGCGCTCGGTCAGTACGGTCGTCTTGCCCGCACCTGCCGCCGCCGATACGATCAGGTTGCCGTTTTTCGTGATCGCGTCGTTTTGTTCGGGGGTAAAGCTCACTCCTTTTCACCTCCCCGGTTCAAAAGATCTTCCAGTTTCACCTTCTGCACCGAACGGAACTGGCAGCCGAGCTGCCGGTCAAACCGGCATACCGCGCCATACGGGCACCAGGTGCACGCGGTTCCCGTCGGGTGAACGTCCGCGTCGCCCGACAGGATCCGCTCCGCATTCGCCGCGGCGGTCCGCATCGCCTGCTCCTTCAAAAGCTCCAGCTGTTTGCGCGTGACCAGATCGCCCGTGTACGCGCCGTCCTTTCTGACGGACAGCTTGCGGATCAGCTCGGATTTCTTCTCAAGCAGTGCATCGCTTGCTTTGATCGCGTCCTCGTCGTCCGCGGTGACGCCCGAAAGCAGGTGCCCCGGTGCTTCGTCGGCCGAGTCCGGCGCGTTGACGGAAAGCGGCATATAGTACATGCCGACCGCCTCGCCGCCGAGCTGCTTGGCCGCTTCCAGGTACAGGGGGAGCTGGATCGTCTCGCCGCTGTAAAACTTGGTCGGATCGAAATTGTGGTTCTTGCCGGTCTTGTAGTCCACGATGCGGAACATCGCGCCGTCCGGCGTCCGGTCGATGCGGTCGATCTTGCCGTACAGCCCGATGCGCGTGCCGTCGGACAGCACGAGCGATACGGGCTTCAGCTCCCCGTTCATGCCGAAATCCGCCTCGGTCGCGGCGACGTTGAACCGGCCCTCGCGGATCTGCCGCAGCACGGAGTACGCGCAGCGCCGGATCAGGCCGATCTGCACGATCAGCGCCTCGCGGCCGCGCACGCTGCGGTCGAAGATGCCGTCGTTGTGACTCTGTATCAGCGGCGGCAGGATGCGGTCCAAAACCGCGTCCGCGTCGTCGTCCGTCATGGTTTTCAGATCGCGGCCGTCCGCCTTTGCCGTCTTGACGAACAGATCGAGCGCATCGTGCAGGAACGTGCCGACGTTATCTGCGCGCTCGGTTGCCTCCTTGCGCTCTTCGGCGCCGAGGCCGTATTTCAGGTACTGCGCAAACGGACAGCGCGCAAACTGCTCCAGTCGGCTTGCGCTCATCATCGGCGCATCGCCGTACAGCCGTCTTGCAAGCGGCTTGCCGAGCTGTATCTCCGGCTTCGTGCCTGCGCGTGCGTCAAGGAGCGCCGCGGTTGCTTCACGGTAGGCGGGCGCAGCCTTGAAATGCTCCAAAAGCGCCGGCAGCCGCACGCCGGTATGCCCCTCGGTGTTGTGTTCGCGCAGCAGCGTCGACAGCTGTGAAAAGCCCGTCGCCTCGTTTGCGGGCAGCGTATTGTCGTCCGGCAGCACGATCGGGGGATCCTTGCGGGAAAACAGCGCGTCGATCTCGCGCAGAACCGGTGAAGCGACCAGCTCGCCCGAAGCGCCCGCGCACGGATAGGAGAAGAACACGCGGTCGGTCGCCTTGGTGAGCAGCGTGTACAGCTGCAGCCGGTCGGCTGCAGACAGCTTTTCCGTGTTGTCCCAGACGGAAAGCCCGCTCTGCGCCATGCGATTGAGCTCCGCGTCGTTCAGGAGCGCGTCGTCGCTGCGCGCGGGCGGAAACACGCCCTCGGTGCAGCCCAACAGGAACAGGACCCGGCTGCGATTCAGCCGCGTACGCACAAGATCGCCGAGCACGACCTGATCCCTGCCGCCCGGCAGCACGCCGATCGAATAGCCCGAAAGACCCTCCTCCAACAGCGCGCAGAACTCCTGCCCGCCCATCGGCACGTCGCCCATGATCGCGTCGATCTGGGAGAGCAGCGTCATCAGCGTATTCCACATCTGCGCATACAGCTGCGCGTCCTGCGCCTCGCCCGATGCCAGGAGCGTTTCCGCCTCGCACTCCAGCTGCTCGCGGAGCTTTGTTTCCTTCAGGTATGCGTAGACGCCGCGCACCTTTTCGCCCGCCGTTTTCAGAAGAAGCGCATCGTGCAGGCGCAAAAGATTCGGCACGACTGCAGCGCGGGTACGCTCAGCCTCCTCCGGCACCTCGTCGACGGTCAGCGGTTCGGAGAGCGCGGACCCGAACAGTCCATAGCGCAGCAGATAGTTTTCAAAGATCTCAACGTCGAACGCCGGGACGTTTGCGTAGCCGCTTTTCAGCACATGCAGCACGTCCGGCACGTTCAGCGAACGCGTCGCCGCACGCACCGCGGACAGCACAAAATCGCTCGCGGCGTGTCCGAGGATCGGCCGCGACGCGTCGAAAAACAGCGGGATATTGCGAAGGCGGAACGCGCGGCGCAAAAGAGGCGCGTACGTTTCGAGCGAGGATGCGACGATCGCGATATCGGACCAGCACAGCGAAGGATCCTCGCGCACAAGCGCAAGGATGCGGTCGGCGGTCTTGTCCGCCTCCAGCGTCTGCGTCGCATACCCCGTGACCGTCACCGCGTCGCCGTCGCCCGAAAACGGCTTCGGATCGGTCGAAAACAGCTCACGGCACAGGTGGTTCAGCGCGCGATCGACCTTTGCGCTCTGCTCGGTGAACGTCCTTACGGAAACGGGAATGCCGCGCTCGGCGCAGAAGGCCGTAAGCCGTGCCGCGCGCTGCTCCTCCGGTGCGAAAAGATCGGAAAGCGACGGATCGTCCTCGGCGCGCAGCGTCACCGTCACGCTCTTTGCGCGGGCGATGATGCCCTCCAGTAGGCGCATGACCTGCTCGCGCGTGCGGTCAAGATCGTCGACGAACACATGCGTGTCGGAAAGGTCCGCAAGCGGCAGGACCGCAAGCGCCTCGGTGAGAAGGTCCTGCGCGGTCAGATAGCGCTCGGCAAGGAACGCTTCGCTTTCGCGGTAGAGCAGCAGGATGTCGGACAGCTTCCGGTACAGAAGCGAGTCGGCTTCCATCGAAGCAAGCGCCGTTTCGAGGTCGTCCGGCGTGATGCAGCTTTGCTTGAACCGGCCGATCCACTCGTCCATCGTCTGCGCGAACCCCGGCGACTGCGACACGCGCGAAAAGACGGTCAGCCGCGCGCGCTGCCGGTACGCCGCGCGGCGCAGCACCATGCGCCGCCCCTCGACCGAAAGAAACGGCCGCACGCGCCCGAAGCGCTCCGTAAGGCGCTCCGAGAAGCGCTCGAAGCTGTACACCTCCACGCCCAAAAGACCGCCCAGCCGTTCGCAGAGCTTTTGCTCCGCGGCGTAGGTGGCCTGCTCCGGCACGATCAGGATCGCATGTTCGCCCCGGCTCTCAAGCGTGCGGATGCTGTCATAGAGCGCGGTGCTCTTTCCGGTATGCGCGCCGCCCCGGTAAAAGGTCAGTGATGCCATAGCTGCTCCTCAATCGAATTCCCTTGGAATGAAAAGACCGATCCCCTTGTTCAGAATATCTCGGTGTGCATCGGCGTATAAACCATGCGGCCGTTTTCGTTGGTGCTCTCGAACAGCACGATCGAATGCACGGTGAACGCGGCGTTCGGGATGTGGATGCGGGACAGATCCCCGTGCTCCACGGCGCGCGCAAGCGTGATGTGCGGCGAAAAGCGCACCTTGCCGCCCGCAAAGCCGTACTCTTTGAGCGCCGTTTCGAGCGTTTCGTGGACGCGGTTCAGCTCGTCGAGATCGCCGGTCACGGAAAGATAGCTTGTCCGTGCGCCGCCGTGCGTGAACGAGCCGAGCGATCCGAGCCGAAGCTGAAAAGGCCGCGCGTCCTTGACCGCCTCGTGCATGGCGGCGGCGATGTCGGCAAGCGCGTTCGATTCGCCCAAGAAGCGCAGGGTGATATGGTGGTTGCCCGCCGGCACGAAACGGCCCGCGGTGCTGGATACGCGCAGCCCCTCCTGGGCTGTGAACACGGCCCGCTGCACGTCCTTGGGCAGCGGTACAGCGATAAACAGGCGCATACTGCGTCTCCTTTCGGTTCTTTGGTATCCATTATACGTTTTTTTCGCGGGTTTGTATAGCTTTCTCTTTCCTATTTACGAAATGTTTGCTATAATAGAATCGGAGTATGATGGATAGTATGTCCGCACGACAATATGGAAACAAAATTTAACGAAAAACTGAAGCAAAAGAAAAAGCGCGGGCTGCGGCCGGGATGGCAGGAGAAGCTGCCGATCAAACCGGTACTGGTCGCGGCGGTCGCCGTGCTGCTGCTGTCCGTGCTGGTGCTGATCAACCGGCCGACCGCAACCGTGCTGTCGAGCCCGGAGCTGGACGTTCTGAAGAGCGCAGGCGTGCTGCGCGTCGGCGTGGACGAGAACCTGTCCGGCATGTATCAGAGCGGGAACGGCTATGAGCGGGCCGTCGCGGAACACCTTGCCGAGCTGATCTTCGGACATACGGAGGGACTCACGCTGGTCGGCGTCGACCGCTACACCGCGCCGTGGCGCATGAACGACGGCGAGCTGGATCTGGTCCTGATGAGCATGCAAAAGTTCAGGCAGGAGGGCTACGCATCGAGCGAGGTCCCGTTCTTTACCGACCGCTGCGTGATCCTCGCCTATGAACCGTTCGACTCGCTCGCGGGAAAGACCGTCGCCGTGATGGAGGATTCGCCCTCCGCGACGCTGCTCTACGACTACCTGCAGTCCGTCGAGCCGGAGATGGTCGTACATCCGTGCGCGGACTACTACACGATGCGCGTGCTGCTGCGCGCGGGCACGGTCGACGCCGTGTGCCTGCCGCGGACCGTTGCGGCGACGTGGCGCGAGTCGCGCACAAGGATCCTGTCGTTCGATATCGGCCGCATCCCCTACTACGCGATCGCGAAAAAAGACTCGGTCCTGATCGAGCTTTGCAACGAGGCGTTCACCGACTGGCAGCTGGACGGATCGTTTGCGGCGTGGGCGCGAGAATTCAGCGTCGAATGGGGCGTCGACGGTTGACGGAACGCCCGGAATCCGATACAATAGAAGAACAGCCTTCCTCGTACAAATCAGAAGAAAGAGTTTAGCTTATGGAATCGTTTTACAGCATACACGGCGGCAGACGGCTTGAAGGAACGGTGACGATCAGCGGCGCGAAGAACGCGGCGGTCGCGATCATTCCCGCGGCGATCCTTGCGGGAGAGCCGTGCGTTTTGGAAAACCTGCCGAACATTGCGGACGTCGAAAGCCTTCGTATGATCCTTGAAGGACTCGGCGCACGCGTCGACATGACGGAGGGCGGATGCATGCGCATCGACCCGTCCTCGATCGACACGCACGACGCGACCAGCAGCCGCGTCAGCTCCATGCGCGCGTCCTACTACCTGCTCGGCGCGATGCTCGGCGCATACGGCGAGATCGAGCTTGCGCTGCCCGGCGGCTGCGTGATCGGGCCGCGGCCCATCGACCAGCATGTGAAGGGCATGCGCGCGCTCGGCGCGAAGATCTATATGGACGAGAGCCGCAATGTGCTGCGCGCGCAGGCGACGAAGCTCAAGGGCGCGGAGATCTTCTTCGACGTCGTCTCGGTCGGCGCGACGATCAACGTCATGCTGGCGGCGGCGCGGGCCGAGGGCACGACGGTGCTTCAGAACGTTGCAAAGGAGCCGCACGTCGTCGACGTGGCGAACTTCCTCAACATGATGGGCGCGTCGGTCCGCGGCGCGGGCACCGACGTCATCCGCATTCAGGGCAGGAAAAAGCTGCACGGGTGCGCGTATTCGATCATCCCGGACCAGATCGAGACCGGGACCTACATGATCGCGGCGGCGGCCACGCGCGGCGACGTCGTCATCAAAAACGTCATCCCGACGCATATGGAGGCGATCTCGGCCAAGCTGATGGAAAGCGGCGCGCGCGTGATCGAGGGCGACGACGGACGCGACTTCTTCCTGCGCGTCACGATGAACGACCGTCCGCGGCCGGTCAGCTTCCGCACGATGGTCTATCCCGGCTTCCCGACCGACCTGCAGCAGCCGATGATGGCGTACCTCACGACCGCGAACGGCACGAGCGTCATCACCGAGAACATCTTCGAGAACCGCTTCAACCACGTCAAGGAGCTTCGCAAGCTCGGCGCAAGCATCTCGATCGCCAAACGCGTCGCGCGCGTCAAGGGCGTCGAGGCCCTGCGCGGGGCGGACATTTACGCAAGCGATCTTCGCGCCGGCGCGGCGCTGATCGTGGCGGGCCTGCTGGCAGGCGGCGAGACCCGCGTGCACAACATCGGCTACATCGACCGCGGCTACGAATACCTCGATTCCAAGTTCCGCGCGCTCGGCGCGGACATCCTGCGCATCGACGAAGAATAACGGGAGGATTTCTATGTATCTTGCTTCCGGCTGGAAGGATTACGCGATCCTGGACGCGGGCAGCGGCGACAAGCTCGAACGCTGGGGCGGCGTAACGCTTCTGCGGCCCGATCCGCAGGCTGTCTGGCCCATGGACGAACGCGCCGCAGAGCGCGCCGACGCGGTCTATCACCGCAGCAGCAGCGGCGGCGGGCATTGGGAATTCAAACGCGCCCTGCCCGAACAGTGGACGATCGGCTACCGCGATCTCACCTTCGTCGTGCGCCCGACCGGCTTCAAGCACACCGGGCTCTTCCCCGAACAGGCGGTCAACTGGGACTGGATGCGCGAGCAGATCAAGGCATTTTTGAAGCGCACCGGGCGGCCCGCAAAGGTGCTGAATCTGTTTGCGTACACCGGCGGCGCGACCTGCGCCTGCGCAAAGGCCGGCGCGGAAGTCGTACACGTCGACGCGGCGAAGGGCATGGTGGCCTGGGCAAAGGACAACGCCGCGGCGTCGGGATTGGGCGACGCGCCGATCCGCTACCTTGTCGACGACTGCGTGAAGCTCGTCAAGCGGGAACTGAGGCGCGGAAACCGCTACGACGGCATCCTGATGGACCCGCCGAGCTACGGCAGAGGGCCCACCGGCGAGATGTGGAAGATCGAATACGACCTGTATCCGCTTGTGGAGCTGTGCGCCGGACTGCTTTCCGACGATCCCTGCTTCTTTCTGATCAATTCTTACACGACAGGCCTTGCGCCGACCGTTCTCAAAAATGTTTTAGAGCTTGCCATACGCGGCGGCAGCGCCGAAGCCGACGAGATCGGATTGCCGATCGCGCGCGGCAATCTGGTGCTGCCCTGCGGCGCAAGCGGAAGATGGACGCCCGTATGACGCCGCACGTTCTGTATGAGGACAACCACCTCCTGGTGGTGGAAAAGCCCGAAAACATGCCGGTGCAGGCCGACGCGTCCGGCGATGCCGATCTGCTTGCCGTTTTGAAAGCGTACGTCAAGGAGAAGTATCACAAGCCCGGCGACGTATACCTGGGCCTTGTGCACCGGCTCGACCGGCCCGTAGGCGGCGTGATGGTCTTTGCCCGCACGAGCAAGGCGGCGGACCGGCTCACGGCGCAGTTCAAGGATCGCCGCGCGCACAAGCGCTACGCCGCGATCGTCGATGGAAACGCGCATGCAGACGGCGAATGCGTCGACTGGCTGTATAAAGACGAAAAAACCAACACGACGCGCGTCGTCCCCGAAGGCACGGACGGCGCGAAAAAGGCGATCCTGCGCTATCGCACGCTTGCGCGTGAAAACGGCACGTCGCTTCTTGACGTCGAGCTTCTGACCGGACGGCCGCACCAGATCCGCGTGCAGCTTTCGAGCAGAGGACTGCCGATCGTCGGCGACATGCGCTACAACCCGAATGCAAAGCCCGGCACGCAGATCCGGCTGCACGCGTACATGCTGACGGTACAGCACCCGACGCTTTCCGAGCCGATGGCCTTTTATTCGCTTCCGACGTGGTGCGAATACCCCGCCGCGCTCAGGCTTTTGCCCGCGCACGAGGTGTGCAGCGGCGTGTATCTGGACGACGGGCTGCTCGTGGTCGACAAGAACGCGGGCGTCGAGGTCGAGGATGCGCTCATCGGCGAGCTGTCCGCGCTGATCGACCCGCTCTTCCCCGTCCACCGGCTCGACGCGAACACCGAGGGGCTGGTTGCGTTCGCCCGCACGGAAGCGATGCGCGACGCGCTCGAAGCCGCGTTTTCCCGGCACGAGACGGAAAAAATCTATCACGCGATCGTCGTGGGAAGGCCGAAGGACGGCACATATGTGCATTACGCCGTCAAGGACGCGGACGCCGCGACCATGCGGCTGTGCCGCGAAAACGATCCCGGCGCGCTCAGAATGGAGCTTGCCGTGCGCGTGGTCGAAACGCGGCGCGAGCTCAGTCTTTGCGAGATCCGGCTGTTCACCGGCCGCACGCACCAGATCCGCGTGCAGCTTGCGGCGATCGGCTGTCCCGTGCTCGGCGACGACAAGTACGGCGACCGCGACGCCAATAAACGATACAGAAAACGCCGTCAGGCCCTGCTCGCAAAGCGGCTGACGGTGCTCGGCAAAACCTTTGAAAGCACCAAAGAACTCAACCTGAACGACTTTACGGAGGAAAAACGATGAACGCAACGGAACGCTATGCACTCTGGATGAACAGTCCCGACATCGACGAACAGACCAAGGCGGAATTACGGGCCATCGAGCACGACCCGCAGGAGATCGAGGAGCGCTTCTATACCGAGCTGGAGTTCGGTACCGCGGGGCTTCGCGGGATCCTCGGCGCGGGCGACAACCGCATGAACGTCTACAACGTGCGCAAGGCGACCGAAGGGCTTGCGCGGCATCTCGACGAAAGCGTGCAGGGGACCGCGCGCGTGTGCATCGCGTACGATTCGCGCCATTGCTCCGACCTGTTTGCAAGGGAGACCGCGTGCGTGCTTGCGGCGCACGGCGTCAAGGTGTTCCTGTATTCCACGCTGCACTCGGTCCCGCAGCTTTCCTTTACGATCCGCGAGCTTCACTGCGACGCGGGCGTTGTCGTGACGGCAAGCCACAACCCGCCCAAGTACAACGGCTATAAGGTCTACGGCCCGTCCGCCGGGCAGGCCGCGCCGGACCTTGCGAACGCGATCACCGAAAAGATCCGTTCGGTCGAGGGCTTCAAAACCGCCTACAAGCCGTTCGACGAAGCGATCCGGGACGGCTCGGTCGAGCTGATCGGCAGGGAGATCGACGAGATCTATTATCAAAAGACGATGACGCTTCTGACGCAGCCGGACCTTGTCAAAGAAAAGGGCAGGGACCTGAAGCTCGTCTACACGCCGCTGCACGGCTCCGGCAACGTGCCGGTGCGCGAGATCTTAAAGCGCATCGGCGTTACGAACGTCACGGTCGTCAAAGAGCAGGAAGCGCCGGACGGCGATTTCCCGACCGTCAAGGCGCCGAATCCGGAGGACCCGAACGCGTTTACGCTGGCGTTCCGCTACGCGGAGCAGGTCGGAGCGACCGTCATCATCGGCACCGACCCCGACAGCGACCGGCTCGGCCTCGCGGTCAAAAAGACCGATGGCGACTGGGCGGTTCTGACCGGCAACCAGATCGGCGCGATCCTGATTCACTCGCTGCTCTCCTCCTACAAGGCGACCGGGATGCTTCCAAATAACGGACTGGTCGTGCGCTCGATCGTGTCGACGCAGCTTGCAGACGCGATCTGCGCCCGCTTCGGCGTCGCGCTCAAAGAGGTGCTGACCGGCTTCCGCTTCATTGCGGAGCAGATCGCGGAATGTGAACAGACCAAGAAGCACACGTTCCTGTTCGGTTTTGAGGAAAGCTACGGCTTTCTTGCGGGCAGTTTTGCGCGCGACAAGGACGCGATCTGCGCGGCGATGCTCGTCGCGGAGGCGTGCGTGGTCTACCGCGAACGCGGCATGACCCTGTACGACGCGCTGATGGAGATCTACGAAACCTACGGCTGGTACCGCGAATCGGTCAAGTCCTATACGTTGGAGGGCAAGGCGGGCATCGAGGCGATCAAAAACGCCATGGTGCTGCTGCGCAAAAGCCCGCTTTCCGAGATCGCTAACACCGCGGTCACGAAGGCCGAGGACTTCCAGAAGCCCGAAGAGACGGGCCTGCCCGCCTCGAACGTGCTGCGCTATACGCTTTCGGACGGCGCGTGGGTGACCGTGCGTCCCTCCGGCACCGAGCCGAAGCTGAAGCTGTACATCGGCGCGCATGAAACGACCGACGAGGCGCTGACGGCACGTCTTTCGGCGCTGATGAACGATATGGACGCAAAGCTGACCACACTCTTGGGCCTTGCATAAGAAAGGAGAACCGCTATGGCACTGACCCCCCACAACGGCGCCGAAAAAGGCGATTTTGCAAAGACCGTGCTGATGCCCGGCGATCCGCTGCGCGCAAAATTCATTGCGGAGACGTACCTTGAAAACCCGAAGCTCGTCACGAGCATCCGCAACGTCTACGGCTACACGGGCACCTATCGGGGCAAGCGCGTGTCCGTCATGGCGAGCGGCATGGGCAATCCCTCGATCGCGATCTATTCGTATGAGCTGTACACCGTGTTCGGCGTCGAGAGCATCATCCGCGTCGGCTCGGCGGGCGCATACCATCCCGACCTCAAGCTGTTCGACATCATCATCGGCCAGGGCGCATGCACGAATTCGAGCTTTGCGGACCAGTTTCATCTACCCGGCACGTTCGCCCCGATCGCGGACTTCGGCCTGCTTAAAAAGGCGGTCGACGCCTGCGAAGCCGCGGGCGCGCGCTACATGGTGGGCAACATCCTCTCCTCGGACACGTTCTATGAGGACGATCCGGAGGCGTGGCTCAAATGGCGGAAGATGGGCGTGCTCGGCGTCGAAATGGAAGCGGCGGCGCTCTACATGAACGCTGCGCGGCTCGGCAAAAAGGCGCTCGCGATCGACACGATCAGCGACATCATCGGCACGCCGGAGGAAGCGACGCCGGAACAGCGGCAGACCGCATTCGACCAGATGATCCGCGTCGCGCTTGAGGTTGCGGAGGACTGAGGAAGGCGTATGGTTCGACACATTGTGTTCTTCAGGTTTGAGGATCCGGCGGTCAATATCCCGATCGTGCGCGATTCGCTGTACGCGCTGGTCGATAAGATCCCAGAGATCGTGTCCATGCAGATCGGCGCGGACTTCATGCACTCGCAAAGGAGCTCCGACATGGTGCTGATCGTCGATTTCAACTCCCGCGAGGATCTGGAGATCTACGACAAGCACCCGGATCATCAGCAGGCGCGCGTCTACATCCACGCGCACCGGACCGAATCCAGAACGGTCGATTTTGAATATTGATGGGTACATTCAAGGTCGTCTCCCCGTACGAGCCGCAGGGCGATCAGCCGCAGGCGATCGATGCGCTCAGTAAGAGCATCGAAGCCGGCAATCCGCTGTCGGTGCTCCTCGGCGTCACGGGAAGCGGAAAAACCTATACCATGGCGAAGGTCATCGAGCGTGTGCAGAAGCCCACGCTCGTCCTTGCGCACAACAAAACGCTCGCCGCGCAGCTTTGCTCCGAATTCAAGGAGCTGTTTCCGGACTCCGCGGTTGAGTTCTTCGTGTCCTATTACGATTATTATCAGCCCGAAGCGTACCTGCCGGCAAGCGACACCTACATCGAAAAGTCGATCGAGGTCAACGATGAGATCGACAAGCTGCGCCACTCGGCGACCTGCGCCCTGAACGAACGGAACGACGTCATCATCGTCGCGTCGGTGTCCTGCATCTACGGTCTCGGCGATCCCGAAGAATACCTGAAGCTGTCCGTTTCGCTGCGCGAGGGGATGGAGATCGACCGGCGCGACGTCATGCGGCGGCTCATCGAGAACCAGTACCAGCGCAACGACATGGACTTTTCGCGCGGGACGTTCCGCGCGCACGGCGACACGCTCGACGTGTATCCGGTCAACTGGACGGACAAGGCGCTGCGCATCAGCTTTTTCGGCGACGAGATCGAGCGCATCGCGGAGATCAACGTGCTGACCGGCGAGGTCATCAGCCGCCGCAGCCACGTTGCGATCTTCCCCGCCTCGCACTACGCGACCGGGCACGAGAAGATGCAAAAGGCGCTGCAGGAGATCGAAGCGGATATGGAGGCGCAGGAGCGGATGTTCCTCGACACCAACCGTCCCCTGGAGGCCGAGCGCATCCGCTCGCGCGTGCTGCACGACATCGAGATGATGCAGGAGATCGGCTTCTGCAGCGGCATCGAAAACTATTCGCGCTACTTTGACGGCCGCAAGCCCGGCGAACCGCCGTACACGCTGCTCGACTACTTCCCGAAGGATTTTCTGATGTTCGTCGACGAAAGCCACGTCACGCTGCCGCAGGTCGGCGGGATGTTTCGCGGCGACCGCGCGAGAAAGGATGCGCTGGTCGAATACGGCTTCCGTCTGCCGAGCGCGCGCGACAACCGCCCGCTGACGTTCGACGAGTTCATGGCGCGCGTGCCGCAGCTCGTCTGCGTGTCCGCAACGCCCGGTTCGTTCGAGCTGTCCCGCGCTGCGGCCGTCGCCGAGCAGATCATCCGCCCGACGGGGCTCGTCGATCCGGAGGTCACGGTCCGTCCCGTCAAGGGCCAGATCGACGACCTGCTCTCCGAGGTGCGCATGCAGGCCGAAAAGGGCTTCCGCACGCTGATCACGACGCTGACCAAGCGCATGGCCGAAGACCTGACCGAATACCTCGACCGCATGGGCGTGCGCGTGCGCTACATGCACAGCGACATCGACACGCTCGATCGCATGGAGA
>CAKJYC010000046.1 GCA_918244965.1 Clostridiales bacterium
CAGTAACACAATCGTCCTTCGTTCGCTATTCTTTTATTCCAGCGGCAGTAGTAGCTGCCTTGCTGTGGGAACGGTGGGAAACCTTCCAGCGTTTTCCACCATTCCCACAGCTACCTGTTACAGATCATTGTAACACCTACAGCTTTTTTTCTTGCGTTCCTGCGACGGGCTTGCTATAATAAAATAGAAGTAGTATAAAGGGGAATCTGCATGAAAATCATCGAATTGAAGGAAACGATCACGGCGTCGAACGACCGCGACGCTGAGGTTTTGCGCGGGGAGCTCAAAGCAAAGGGTACGCTGCTTGTGAATCTCATGGCCTCGCCCGGCGCGGGCAAGACGACGCTTCTGGAACGCACGATCCGCGACCTCAAGGATGAAATGCGAATCGCGGTCATGGAGGCGGACGTCGATTCCGATGTGGACGCGGTCCGCATCGAGAAGATCGGCGCAAAGGCCGTGCAGGCGCACACAGACGGCATGTGCCACATGGACGCGGGCATGACGCGCCGCGCGCTGGAGGGCTTGGGTGACGAGGCGTTCGATCTGGTCGTGCTCGAAAACGTCGGCAACCTGATCTGCCCCGCGGAGTTCGACACCGGCGCAGGCAAGTGCGTGATGCTGCTCTCCGTGCCGGAGGGCGACGACAAGCCCTTAAAATACCCGCTGATGTTCTCGGTCAGCGACGTTCTGATCATCACCAAAACCGACGTCGCGCCGTACTTCGATTTTGACATCGACAAGTGCATCGAACGCGCAAAAAAGCTGAATCCGCGCATCACGGTCTTTACGGTGTCTGCAAAGACCGGCGACGGCTTTGCCGCCTGGGAGGACTGGCTGAAAGAGCAGGTACAAATCTGGAAAAACTGAATTCTATTTTATAAAAGGAGAACGTAACCATGCCCGAAACTTATGATCAAAACCCACGCACCAAATCCAAGTACGACGGCGAGCCGGTCAAGCAGAAAAAGTATGCGAAGCTCGGCGCAAAGATCACGGACAACGTCCCGCACAAGCTCTTCGGCCTGAAGACGACCGACGAGGAGTACTGGGGTCTGCGCGAGGTCTTGAACGAGCACGAGGTCGACATTGCGCTGTCGATGAAGCAGCGCAAGTGGTACACCTACGAGCAGCTCTTCGAGATGAACAAGGCGATGGGCGAGAAGCTGTTCAAGGAATCGCTCGATCTTCTGTGCGTGCACGGCTTCGTCGAATACGACTACGGCGATCACTACAACGACGACGGCCCGATCCCCGGCGCGCCGAAGGAGATCCGTTACCGCACGAGCTACTTCGTGCCGGGCAGCGCGGAGCTGTTCAATTCGTCGGTTTCCCGCATTGAGGCGAACCCGCCGGTGGCGAAGATGTTCGAGCGCATGACGTTCCTGCCGCTTGAGCACATCACGCCGATGGTCCGTCCGGGCGGCAACGGCATCGGCATGCACGTCATCCCGGTCGAGAAGGAGGTCGCCGCGAACCGCGAGGCGGTCAAGGTTGAAAAGATCTCCCACTGGCTGCAGAAGTATGACGGCCATATCTCGGCGGGTATCTGCTCCTGCCGCGCGTCGCGCGCGATGCTCGGCGAAGGCTGCACGGACGACGAAAACGACTGGTGCATCCAGCTCGGCGACATGGCGGACTATACGGTTGAGACCGGAAGAGCGCACTACATCACCAAGGAGCAGGCGCTGGAGATCTTAAAGCGTGCCGAGGAAAACGGCTACGTCCACCAGATCACGAACATCGACGGCGAGGACCACATCTTCGACATCTGCAACTGCAACGTCAAGATCTGCAACGCGCTTCGGACCTCACTTCTCTACAACACGCCGAACATGTCAAAGTCCGCGTACACGGCGCACGTCGACAAGGCAAAGTGTGTCGCGTGCGGCCGCTGCGTCGAGTTCTGCCCGGCGGGCGCGTTGAAGCTCGGCCAGAAGCTGTGCAAGAAGGATGGCACCGAAGTGCAGTATCCGACCTCGCCGATCCCAGACCGGCTGCGCTGGGGCAAGTATGCATGGGATGAAAACTATCGCGATTCCGCGCGTGTCAACACGCACAAGACCGGCACCGCGCCGTGCAAGAGCGCGTGCCCCGCGCATGTGCCGATCCAGGGCTATCTGAAGATGGCGAAGGAAGGCCGCTACGACGAAGCGCTTGCGCTGATCAAGCGGGAAAACCCGTTCCCGGCGATCTGCGGACGCGTCTGCAACAAGCGCTGCGAGGACGCGTGCACGCGCGGCACGATCGACCAGCCCGTTGCGATCGACGACGTCAAGCGCTTCCTTGCGGACCGTGATCTGCATGCCGAAACGCGCTATGTGCCGAAAAAGATCATCAACAACCTGACCGGCGAATGGCCGCAGAAGATCGCCATCATCGGCGCGGGTCCCGCGGGACTGTCCGCGGCGTACTATCTCGGCGAGATGGGCTACCGGCCCACCGTGTTTGAGAAGAACGCAAAGCCCGGCGGCATGATGACCTACGGCATCCCGTCGTTCAAGCTCGAAAAGAACGTCATCGACGCGGAGATCGACGTGATCCGCGCGCTCGGCGTCGACATCCGCTGCGGCGTCGAGGTCGGCAGGGACGTCACGATCGAGGAGCTCAAACAGCAGGGCTACGAAGCGTTCTACATTGCGATCGGCTGTCAGGGCGGCAGGCTCCCCGGCATTCCGAACGAGCGCGCCGAGGGCACCGAGATCGCGGTGAGCTTCTTAAACAAGGCGCTGTCCGACAACAGCCGCAGATTGGAGGGCGACGTGATCGTTGTCGGCGGCGGCAACGTCGCGATCGACTGCGCGCGCACCGCGCACCGCTTCGGCGCAAAGACCGTGTCCATGTTCTGTCTCGAATCGCGCGAGACGATGCCCGCCTCGCCGGAGGAGATCAAGGAGGCCGAGGAGGAGAACGTAAAGATTCAGCCGTCATGGGGCCCGAAGGAGGTCCTGGTCGACGAAAACGGCAGGGTCAAGGGCCTCGTCCTGAAGCGCTGCGTCTCCACGATCGACCCCGAAACCGGCAAATTCTCGCCGAAGTACGACGAATCCGAGACGATCACGGTCGAGGCAAAGACGATCGTGTTTGCGATCGGTCAGGCGATCGAATGGGGCAAGCTCTTAGACGGCACGAATGTGAAGTTCCACCACGGCAACTACCCCGTCGCAGATCCGTTCACCTATCAGACCGACGATCCGATGATCTTTGTCGGCGGCGACGTGTTTACCGGCCCGAAGTTCGTGATCGACGCGATCGGTCAGGGCCATATGGCGGCCGAATCGCTCGCCCGCGCCGTATCGAAAAACAGCGTGAACCAGACGCTCGGAAGAGATCGCCGCTTCTTCAAGGAGCTGGACAAAACCGATATCGCGATCGACGAGTACGATCACGCAAAGCGGCAGGTCCCGCCGGTCGATCCCGCGATCGACGCAAAGAACGGCTTTAGGGATCCGAGCCTTCCGCTCACCGAGGAGCAGGTGAAGATCGAAACAGCCCGCTGCCTCGGCTGCGGCGCAACGATCGTCGACGTCGGCAAGTGCATCGGCTGCGGCCTGTGCACCACGCGCTGCGAGTTCGACGCGATCCACCTGCTGCGCGATCATCCGAAGAATTCCGACATGCGCCGCGCGGAGGACAAGGTCGGCGGCCTTCTCTCCTACGCGGCAAAGCGCGGGCTGAAGATTCTGCTGCACAGCGGGTCCAAGGAAGCGCGCGCCATGCGCAAAAAGCGCCGCGCGTACAATAAAGCGACCAAGGAATTCCACAAGACGCATCCGCACACCGGCAACTCGGTCAGCATCGAGGAACTCACAAAGGACTGATATGCATGAGATGGGCATCATCCTGCACCTTGCGAAAACCCTGGAGGAGACCGCAGAGCAGGAGAAAATCAGCAAAATCACGCGCGTGACGCTGGAGATCGGCGAGGTGTCCGGCATCCTGACCGACTACTTCGTTGAGTGCTGGAACTATTTTCGGAGAAAGCACCCGGTGCTGGAGACGGCGGAGCTGGAGCTTCAGACGATCCCGGCCGTTACCTGGTGCGACGCGTGCAAGCGGACGTATCCGACGGTTCAATACGGGCGCACCTGCCCGTACTGTCAAAGCGGCGAGACGTGGCTTTTGAAGGGAAACGAGTGCATCATCAAGGAAATCGAGGTGGAGGACGGAGACCCGCAGGCAGCGGATCCCTATCCGAAATAAAGGAGGAACGCATATGTTTTGTTCGAATTGCGGAACCAAACTGAAGGACGGCGTACGATTCTGTCCGGAATGCGGCACGCGGGTCGACGCGCTGCTGATGCAGACGCCCGCCGCGCCGCCCACGGAGGAGGCCGCAGCGCCCGTACAGGCGCCTGATCCCGCGCCCGCGCAGGAAACGCCGGTGTATCGTGAACCCGATCCCGCGCCCGCGCAGGAAACGTTTGCTTCCGAAGCGCCGGCCGCACAGCCCGTACAGCCGGTCTCCGAACCGGCAAAGGCGCCGAAAAAATCCAAAAAGAAGCTGGGGCTGATCATCGGCGGCGCCGCTGCGGCGGTCGTGCTTGCGGCGGTGCTCGTACTGCTTCTGGTCATCCTGCCGGAGCAGAACCGCGTCAAACGCTACAACGAGGGCGTCACGCTTCTGGAGGAAAAGAAGTACGACGAGGCCGAGGAGATCTTCCGGTCGCTCGGCTCCTATGCGGACTCCGAGGACCTGAAGGCCTATGCGGATCGCGGCGCGGCGTACGAATGGGCGAAGTCCGCGATGAAGCGCGGCGATTACGCGGCGGCGCTGAAAAAGCTCAAGGCGGATCCCGGCTTTGCCGACGCGCAGAAGCTCGCAAACGAGTGTGAGGCACGGCTTAATCTTGCCGAGGCGCAGTCGCTGTACGAGCAGGGCGCATACGGCGAGGCGCTGTGTATCCTGGACGTGATGTACAAGATCGACGTCGACGGCGTCGTGGCCGAGGAAACGGATGCGCTTATGGACCGGTGCCGCAGCCTGATGCTGTTCGACGAGGCAAAGGCGCTCTT
The DNA here is from genome assembly GCA_918244965.1 of Clostridiales bacterium. Classification (GTDB taxonomy): domain Bacteria; phylum Bacillota; class Clostridia; order Christensenellales; family CAG-138; genus UBA3792. Next base: position 5,017 of record CAKJYC010000046.1, read on the forward strand.
TGAACAGGGCGAATACGGGCAGGCGCTCGATACGATCGAGAAGTATGAACTGGAGGACCTCGACGGCGCGGCCGAGATCGCGAACGAATGCAAGCGGCAGCTCGGCTATGCGGCGATCATCAATATGATGAACGAGGGCGCGTTCCGCGAGGCGCTGGACCTTCTGACCTCCGACGTCGGCGAGGGCATGGAGGACCGGAATGCGCGCATTACGGAATGCCGGAACCGCGTCGCCTATGAGGATGCGGAAAAGGCGCTGAAGAAGGGACACAACTACGACGCATACATCGGGTTCAGCTCGCTCGGCAATTACCTCGACGCGGCGGAGCGTGCGCAAGCGTGCATCCTGTCAAGGCCCAAGACCGGCGAGACCTATCACAACGGCAGCTATAAGAGCTCGGCCGTGACGCTGAAAATCATTCCGCCGAGCGACGGCAATGACAACTATATGAAGCTCTATGCGATCGAGAACGGCAAGGAAACGCTTGTGCTGTGCGCGTACTTCCGCTCCGGCGAAAAGATCACGATCAAAGTGCCCGCCGGGACGTACTGCATCAAGATCGCCTACAGCTCCGGCAGCTGGTTCGGCGAAACCGACATGTTCGGCGACAACGGCACCTATCAGCGGCTGAAGGTCGACGGCACGGACTCGTTCAAGCTGACGAAGGGCGATTGGAAGCTGACACTGCGGCAGAGCAGCGACGGCAACGTTGGCACCTCGTCCGAAAATCGCAACAATTTCTGAAAAAACCGCCTGTTGAGGCGAAAACCGCCCGGAGACATCCGGGCGGTTTTTTGTGTGCCGAAAAACGCAGACGGCGCGGGCAATTCTACTGTCGGTAGAGCCGGATTTCAAGGGCTCTACCGAACGGATTTTGCGGGTAGAAGGGTAGAGAACGGGTGTAGATTGACGAAGAGGGAAACGGTGCGTAAAATGACGGCAGACGGGGCGCAGAATGCGCCTCGATCGTGTTTCTGAGGGAGCCGCATGGACAAACGCAAGGTCATTTATTATACGGACGAGCGGAACGACGAGTTCTCGACGTTTCAAACGACGCCGCCGAAGGTGGACGCGTCATACGATTACGAGCGCAAATCGTTCGGGAAACGCCTTGCCCGGTTCGTGCTGTACCGCATCGTCATGTATCCGGTCGTCGTTCTGTACGCACGGCTGGTCTTTCGTCAAACGCTCGTCGGCCGCGGCAAGCTGAAGCCGTACCGCCGGACCGGCGTGTTCCTGTACGGGAACCACACGCAGCCGCTCGGCGACGCGCTCCTGCAAACGCGCCTGCCGTGGCCGGCGAGCACCTACGTCATCGTGCACCCGAACAACCTTGCGGTGCCGGTGCTGGGCAAATGGACGCCGGCGCTCGGCGGACTGCCGCTGCCGGACGGCCTGAAGGCGTACCGGAACTTCCTTGCCGCGATCAAAAACCGCATCGCGGAGGGACATCCGGTCGTGATCTATCCGGAGGCGCACATCTGGCCGTATTACACGAAGATCCGGCCGTTCCCGGATACGTCGTTCGCCTATCCGGTCGAGACCAAGGCGCCGTCGTTCTGTTTTGTCAACACGTACAAAAAGAGCCGGTTCCGCAAGCGCCCGAAGATGGTGACGTACATCGACGGCCCGTTCTTCGCGGACGACAGCCTGGAGCCGAAAGCGGCAAGAAAGGCGCTGCGCGACGCGATCCATGCACGGATGACCGAGCTGAGTAAATACAGCGACGTCGAAGTGATCCGCTACGTCAGAAAGGAGGAATCCGATGGTTAATGTGCTGTTCTGCGGCAACGCAGGCGTGTTCGACGGCATGCTGACATGCGCGCTGTCGATGCTGATGCGCACGGCGTCGAAGGAGCCGTTCCGGTTTTTCGTGTTCACGATGGACCTACAGGAGATCAAACCGAGCTATGTGCCGCTTTCCGAAGCGCAGGCGGAGACGTTCCGAAAGGCGATCCGCGCGTTCCATCCCGACAACGACGTGACCGTGATCGACGTCGGCGACCTGTACCGGCAGCACTTTTCCGGCTGTCCGAACGAGGGCGCGTACTGCTCTCCGTATACGCTGATCCGGCTGTTCGCGGACCTTGTGCCGGAGATCCCCGACAAGCTCCTGTACCTTGACGCCGATATCATGTTCAACCGCGACGTGCATCTGCTGTACGACATGGATATCCGCGATTACGAATTTGCCGCCGCGCCGGACCATTACGGCAAGTACCTGATCCATCCGCACTACATCAACGCGGGCGTGCTGTTGTTCAACATGAAAAAGGCGCGCGAGACCGGACTCTTTGAAGCGGCGCGCGGCTGGATCAAGCGGAAAAAGCTCGTCTTTGCCGACCAGAGCGCTCTGATCCGTTCGGCAACGAAGCGAAAGGTGCTGCCGCAGCGGTTCAACGACCAGAAGTTTCTGCATAAGCACACGGTCGTGCGGCATTTTTCAAAGCGGCTCTTCTATCTGCCGTATCCGCACACCGAGAACATCAAGCAGTGGCAGATCGACCGCGTGCACAAGACCTTCCGCTATCATCAATTCGACGATATCTATGAGGCCTATACGGCCATCCAATCCGAAATGTGAGGTAAACTGACATGCAAAATGACATCATCCCGATCTTCTACGCCTGCGACGAACGCTTTCTGAAATACTGCGTCGTTTCGCTGCACTCGCTCGTACAAAACGCATCGCCCGACCGCGAATACCGCGTGTACATCCTGCACACGGACATCTCCGACACGGCGAAGAAGCAGTATGCGATCGCACTGCCCGAGAACGTGACGCTGATCTATGAGGACGTGTCCGAGTACCTGCACTCGATCGCGCACAAGCTGCCGCTGCGCGACTACTATTCCAAGACGACCTATTTCCGCCTGTTCATTGCGGATATGCATCCGGAATACAAAAAGGCGCTGTACATCGACGCGGACACGGTCGTGACCGGCGACGTCAGCAGGCTCTTCGATACCGATCTCAAGGACAACTACCTCGGCGCATGCCATGAGCAGGCGATGGTGCAGGTGAAGGAGTACGGCGACTACGTGGAGCAATGCGTCGGCGTGTCGCGGCACAGCTACTTCAACGCGGGCGTGCTGCTGCTGAATTGCGTCGCGTTCCGCGAGCATCTGCTGCTGTACCGGTTCATCAACCTGCTGTCCGAGTACGATTTTGTCGTCACGCAGGACGAGGACTATCTGAACCTCATCTGCAAGGACCGCGTGCTGTTCCTCGATCAGCGCTGGAACACCGAGGTGTTCGGCGAGATCGCGTATCCGATCGAAGAGGCGCATATTTTGCACTACATCATGTTCAACAAGCCGTGGCACTATCCCGAATGCCCGTGCGGCGACGTCTTTTTCCGCTATGCCGAAGGCACGCCGGCGTATGAAGCGCTGCTGCAGGAGCGGGACGCGTACTCCGCCGAGGAGCGCAAGCGCGACATGCTCGGCTACGAACGGCTGCTGCGGCTCGCAAAGAGCGAAACGGAGCGCGAGGACAACTACCAGAACCGCCTGAACCGCGAAAAGCGCGCGCAGGACCGCGTCGCGATCGTGCAAAAGATCCAAGAATACGAGCGCGCGGGAAGGTTTTCCGAGGACGTCGAGGACGATCCGCCTTCGAAGCCCCTGCTTCCGGAGGACATCGACTACCTGCGCCGCACGCCGATGGAGCGGCTCAAGACGAAGCTCGCCTTCCGCTCGGCGCACATCCTCGTCGACCGGCTGATCGACAGCAAGCAGTTCATCATCAAGGAGATGAGGGGCCTCGAACACTTCAAGGCGCTCAAGAGCGGCGCGGTCATCACCTGCAACCACTTCCACGCGTTCGACAGCTTTGCGATCCAGCTTGTCTACGAGGCGGCCGGACAGGACAACCGCACGTTTTACCGCGTGATCCGCGAGGGCAACTACACCTCGTTCCCCGGCTTCTACGGCTTCTTGATGCGCCACTGCAACACGCTGCCGCTTTCCAGTGACATCCGCACGATGAAAAAGTTCATCGAGGCGACCAACACGCTGCTTAAAGACGGCCATCTTGTGCTGATCTATCCGGAGCAGAGCATGTGGTGGAACTACCGAAAGCCGAAGCCCTTAAAGGACGGCGCATTCACCTTCGCCGCGAAGAACAACGTGCCGGTGCTGCCGTGCTTCATCACGATGAAGGACACGGACATCCCCGGCGAGGGCGGCTTCCCGGTGCAGGAGTACACGGTGCATGTGTCCGCGCCGATCTACCCCGATCATAGTCTCAGCTACAAAAAACAGGTCGAGGCGCTGAAGGACGCAAACTACGCCATCTGGAAGGAGATCTACGAGCGCGAGTACCAGATCCCGCTCGAATACACGACCGAGCCCGCCGCCGCGGGACAGAAGGAACAAAGGATCATCCGCGCATAACAATAAGGGGCTGTTCAAAAATGCTTTTTGAACAGCCCCTTGTTTTGACTCATTTTTTCATAAGTTCGATCAGCTTTTCGTAGACGCGGCGGCAGTTTTCGGCGTCGTCGAAGGCGAAGAAGCGGTCGATGCGCGCGCGGTATGCGTCCTTCAGGCGGCAGCCGTGCTCCATGTATTCGATCAGCCGGTCGACGGTCGTTTCATAGTCCGTTTCGACCTCGCCGAAGCCATCGCGTTCATAATCGAAATAGCCGCGCGTGTACATGTGCTCGCCGGAGAAGAACTCGTCGCGGTCGGCCTGCGCATACACGACGGGCTTGCGGAGATACGCGAAATCGAACGCGACCGAGGAATAGTCGGTCAGGATGAGATCGCTCTCGGCAAACACCTGCCGGTACGGCGTGCTGGCGGGCAGGAACGTGATATCCGGGTTCTGCGTAAACCGGTCCATGTGCGGCTGCAGCAGCGGATGCGGCAAAAACCGTACCGTGTAGCCGGTTCGCTTCGCGGCGTCCAGAAGCCTTCGGTCGTTCAGCAGCGCGTTGAGGAAGCGATAGAACGCGCCGTCCTCAAAGCCCTCCTTCAGCATGCGCACGCCGGTGACGGGGTCGGAATGCGACACCCACATGTGCCGCCACGTAGGCATGATCGTGACGCAGCGTTTTTCGTCGTGATACAGCCGGTCGAACCGCGGAAAGCCGCAGAGCCAGATCACGTCGTCGTCATAGTAGTATTCGCCGGTGCGGAACGATTCCGCCTCCGGCCGCGCCGCGGTGACCAGCCCCGCAATGTTTGCGTTGAAGCGATTCAGCCAGCCGGACAGATCGTCCTTCGTGATCCCGTGCTGCAGAAACACGAACCGGATGCGGCTCTCGATGTCGCGGTACGGCTCGTCATAGCGCGAGAACGGCGTGATGATGTCGTTGTCGGCCTGCGAGGAAATGTTGAGCGACGAGAGCAGGAACAGGATCTTGTGCCGGTACGACTTGGCGTTGACGACCCGGCCGACCTTCTTCAGCGCGGCAAAGTCGGCGCATTTGTCGGAAACGGCGAAGAATACGTGCGCGGGCACGTCCTTTTGCGCGCAGAGCCAGCGGAACATCGCCTCGCCGTTGTCGCCCGCCGCCTGTGTGCGGTCGGACAGCAGCCAGACAGGCTTTCGGAGAAACGGCTTGACAAGCGCGTACACGAACCGTCCGACGATCGCGTTGCGGCCGCCCCTCCGGTTGCGGAAGAACAGCTCGCCCCAGTACCGAAGCTCGCGGAAGAACCGTCCGCCGCGCTTCTCCTTGGACAGCGTCAGCACGCCGGTTTCCTGCACGGTCAGAATGCGGCGACCGATCCGCGCGTATGCGTGCCGATAGATGTGGGAAACAGGGAAGAATCTGCCGCAGGTGATCGCGTTCACCGGCGTCTGTTCGCCGTCCTCGGCATAGAGCAGACGGATGACGAGCGGCGTCTTCGGCTCCGGCATCGGAATGTGAAACGTATAGCCGCAGCGCTGCACCGCAGGCTCGTCGAGGAGCGTCGTCGGCTGCAGACGGTCGACGCTGACGCCCCGGTATACGACGCCGTTCGCTTCGGCGATCAGCTCCGGGTACGGCCGCCTTGCGCCGAACGGCTTCTGCACCGAGCATTCCAGCTTCAGCACGCCGTCGCGCACGGTGAAGAACTCGCAGGAGACCGGATTCCGGAAGGCCGCAAGGTATTCGTCCGGGATGAAGCCGTTTTTCAGGTACAGCGCAAAGCCGGTCTGGTACGGACGGATGTCGGTCAGATCGGCGATGACGTCGTCGTCGATGTGCGAATAGATCTCGCGCAGAAGCTGCCGATACTCGGCTTTTTGCGCTTCATCGAACAGGAGTGAGGGGAGATGGCTCTGCCGGATGCGCCACTGCAGATCGTACGCAATGGTGTACTGGATAAAGCGCGGCACGCCGCCGGTCTTTTCCTCGCACAGACGGATCGTATCGAGCGCAAAGCCGCGCAGGTACGGGTGGTACCATGCGGGCGAACGGCCGGACCGCTGGATCGCGCTCGCCTCGCCCTGCGAGCGGCGGCGATAGCGGTGAAAGGCGTTTGCAACGACGCCGAGCGTGCGTTTTTCGAGCAGGATGGACTGCAGCAGCTTTGCGTCCTCGGCATAGCAAAGGTTCGTGTCGAACGTGCGGCCCGCAAGTGCCTCCGCGCGGATGAAGGCGGAGGTCACGGCAAGCTGCGGATTGTTCGGTTCCTGCATAAGGTCGATGACCCGCGTGCCCGCTTCGTATTTGCGGTTCAGAAGATGCGGACCTTTTTTCTCGTCGAAAAAGATCATCGGGACGGAGACCACGTCCGTTTCCGGGTGCGCTTCAAAGAAGGCGTACACTTTTTTCAGCACGTCCCGGTCGAACAGGTCGTCCGCGTCCAGAAAGCTGACATATTTGCCGCGCACGAGCGGAAGCCCCGCGTTTCTTGCTGCGGAGACGCCGCCGTTTTCCTGATGCACGACAAAGACGTTGCCCGGGTATTTTGCGTGATATGCGTCGCAGAGCGCACCGCTGCCGTCCGTCGACCCGTCGTCGACAAGGATCAGCTGTACGCGTGAAAAGCCGAAGCGCTGCCGGACGAGACTCTCGACCGTTTCGTGCAGGAACGGCGCGGCGTTGTATACGGCGGTGACGACCGAGAAGACGAACGGCTCTTCCATGGGCCCTCCGGCGTCATCCGCGGAAGTTCGTGCCGCAGTCCGGGCAATAGAAATACCTGCGCCACGGCGAGAACCAGCGCTTGCACTTCATGACGTAGCCCTTGCCCATCAGATGCTTCAGGAGGAACATCCACCAGTCGATCAGGATAAAGATCAGGAGGCCGATGATCCAGCGGATGATCGACCAGATCACATAATAGATTCCGAACAGAAGCAGCCAGAAGCAGCCGTGCCGCTTGTTTTCGGTCGTCAGAACGGCGCGCGTTCCCCCGCAGCGCGGGCATTTCGGATTCAGAGACATGATCGGTCCCTCCTTTCGGGAATTCGATTACAGTATAATAGGAAAACAAGCGGCTGTCAATTTTTCCGCGCCTTCCGGATGCGGTTCCGCTTCGCAACGGTCCACATGCGGAACCCGGTGGACACGAGCAGCACGCCGACCGCGACCGAGCCTGCGATCGCCGCCGTCGCCATGCCCTTTGCGTACGCTTCTGTCGGCAGATTCCGGCGGACACAATCCATCGTATAGTAGATGCCGGAGCCGGGGATCAGCGGAACGAGCGCGCACATCAGATAGCTGGTCGCGGGGTACTTGCGAATGCGCGCCATGATCTCGGCATAGAACGCGGACGCCATCGCGCCGAACAGGTATGCGATCGGCTCGGAGACGTCGAGCCGCATGCTCAGCACGCACACCGGCCACGAGATCAGGCAGCCGAGCAGCGCGAACGGAATGCCGCGTCCGTGCAGATTGAACATCAGACCGAAGCCGAGCGTGCCGATGAGCCCCGCAAGGCACTGGATCCACAGCGGATGGTCGATCGGAGAGAGGGTAAAGACGACGTCCGGGAAGATGCGGCTTGTCAGGCCGACGCCGGAGCTGGTGCCGAGCACAAGTGCGACGCCGATGATCAGCACCTGCACGAGCCGGTTCAGGCCGGACATCGTGTCGCCGTAGATGACGTCGCGAAGGCTGTTCGTAAACAGGAATCCCGGCACGAGCAGCATGATCGCGCCGATCACCACGATGTTCGCGTTGCGTGAAACGCCGATCACCGTCAGCGCGCTTGCAAGGAACCCGAGGATGAAGCTGCAGACGAACGACGAGAAGAACGTATTCGCGTGCAGACGCTCCATGAATTTCTGCGACGCGCCGATGGCGAGTCCGCACAGACCTCCGGCGAGGCCTTCCAAAAGCCCGCCGCCGAAGAACACGCCGAAGCCCGCGCCGATCAGGAAGGTGCCGAGGAAGAAGAGCGGCAGCGAATACCGGCAGACCTTCTGCTCGGTTTCCCGCAAAAGCCGCCGTGCCTCCTGCATGTCCGGCTTTTCGGCGCAGATGCGGCGGGACAGCGCGGAATAGCGCTCGATGCCGTCGAGCAGCGTCTCTCCGCTCTTCAGACGGCGGATCTTTGTGATGAGCTGTCCGTCGTCCGTCTCAAGGCTTGCCATGATGCTGGTCGGGATGACAAACGCATCGACGCGCTCCACACCGTACGCCTCAATGATCCGGTTGATCGTCTCCTCCACACGGTAGGTCTCCGCGCCGCACGCCTGCAGTTTGTTCGCAAGCGACACTGCAAACTCCAGAAGCTCCTCATAAAACACGCTGTCGCGCTTTTCTGCGGGCTTTTGCGGCACGGCAGCGGCGGGCGCGGCCTTCTTCTTTTGATACAAAATGTTTCGTTTCTTTCCGTCGATCATATCTCTTGGGATCCTTTTTTGATTCTGCAAGCAGTATATAGCAGCGCACGAAAAAAAGCAAGCCGTCTGAAAAAACAGGCGGAGGCCTTTTCAAAAAGGGAAATATACGGTATACTGTGACAATCAATCGAAAAGAGGAAACAAAGATGTCGCTTTCCCGTGCAAAAGCGGACCTGCAGGCCAAGGGCCTTGCGGACCGCATCATCATTCCCGATCACAGCAGCGCAACGGTCGCCGAGGCGGCCGAGGCATTGGGCTGCGCGCCCGGCATGATCGCAAAGACGCTGTCGTTTCTGCAGGGCGATAAACCCGTGCTGATCCTTGCGGAGGGCACGGCGCGCATCGACAACGCCAAGTACAAGGCGCGGTTTTCCTGCAAGGCGAAGATGATCCCGGTCGAGCTGGTCGAGCCGCTGATCGGCCACGCGGTCGGCGGCGTCTGTCCGTTCGGCGTCAACGAAAATGTGACCGTCTGCCTCGACGTCAGCCTTCGGCTGCACGAGGTCGTGTATCCGGCGGCGGGCACCGATCACAGCGCGGTGCGTCTGACGATCGGGGAGCTCGAACGGGCCTGTCCCGGCGCCGAATGGGTCGACGTGTGCCGGGTATAAGGATCACCGGTCGCCCGTCGCAAACGCGACAAGCCGCGCAACGAGCGCGTCCCCGTCGGTGAGCAGATCGCCGATGACATACCGCCCGGCGGCTGTTTTGCCGACCGCGTATGCGCCGTCGGCTGAGAACGCCATCTCTTCAAACGTGTCGCCGGTCGCATGCAGCGCGAACAGCAGGCGGCAGCCGTCGTTCAGGTCGTACACGTCGATCCGCGTTTTTCCCTGACACATCGCCATCATCAGGCTTCCGTCCTCGCTGAACGCAAAGGACGCATACTGGGCGTCGTTGTTCCAGATCTTCTCCACGGTGCGCGTGTTGAGGTTGTAGACCATCATGCGCGTGTCCATGTCGATCGCGATCAGCCGGTCCTCCGTGAGCGCAAGCGCGTTGATGTAGGTATAGAGCTGACCGACCGTGTCCTTTACCGTGCCGTCGCCCTGCGTATCGAACAGCTCGACCGTGCCGTCCGGATGCGCCATGGCGGCAAGGCTTCCGTCGCGCGAAAAGTAAATCTGGGCCGGATAATCCTTATAGAAATTGGTTTCCCGAAACGTCGGCGAAAGCTCGTGCACGCTCGTCAGCGGCACGCATGCGACCGCCCGCTGCGGCAGGTACGGATCGAGCAGCGTGCCCGAAAAGCTGTCGACGGTCTGCACCGACGCAAGCGCGGGCAGGCTGTAGAAGGAAATTACACCGTCGTAGCGCGAGCATAGGACCATCTTGTCCATCGGGATCAGGCCGTTGTAATTGGTGTTCTCCGCGGATTCCGTCAGCTCCAGCATCCATGTGTCGGCGTTGATGATGAACATATCCTTGTTCGTCATCAGCAGATAGCCGCCGTCCGCCGAGAAGGAGAGCGTCGGCGAAAACATGGTGTCGTCGATGTTCGCCTGAATGACCGGCGCGTTCGTCCGCGCCTCGCTGACGAACAGCGTCGTGCCGATCGTATAGGCGATGCGCGACGAATCCGGCGAAAAGACCGGCTCGGTCGGCGTCGCCCACGCGTCGCCCTGGGTCGCGTCGAGGAAGAGCAGCTCGCCGGAATCCATATCCCAGCCCGCGATAAAGAAATAATAGGAAAGACAGATCAGCGTCTTGCCGTCGGGGGAGAGCGCCCATTTGTCCGCAAAGGTGCCGGGCAGCTTGCAGTCCGGGTCGTTCGGCAGAGCGGGAATAAAGACGCGGTTACCCTCGCCGTCCAGCACGATCACTGCCGTTTCGCCCGCCTTGCCGGTCAGCACGACGCGCTCGCGGTCCTCCGAGACGAGCATCTGCATCGCATACCCGTCCGCAACGTTCGTTAAGAGCACATCGAGCGGCTTCTGCGTGATCCGGGACAGCAGATTCTTGTCCGGATCGTAATCTTCCATCTGATCGCCGACGGTGTAGAACGGCGTTTCCGTGCCGTCCGCGCCGACGAGCAGGAATCTGTCCGAATCCTGCACGAGCAGCGTGTCGCTGTCCCTCCAGAAGCAGACGTTGTTGATCTCATACGGCTTGTTCGCCTTGCTCATATAGCGGAACGCCTCGGAGCCGTCCGCCGTGTTCCACACCTGCGTAAACCGTCCGTAGTCGCAGTCGACCAGAAAGCGCGTGCCGTCCGCGGAGAAGTGCGGGTACATCATGACCGCGTTGTCGGCGGTCACCGTGTACAGGATCTCGTTGTGCACCAGGTCGACCATCGCGACGGAATTGTTGTTGACCACGCCGACCGCCCGCGTGCCGTCCGGCGACGGCTCGATGAAGAGCAGCTGCATGTTCTGGTTGTTGAAGCTCGACACGACCGTGAACGGCTCGATGTACATCGTGCGGCGCGCGACCGCAAGGATGTCGTCGCGGCGCATCCGGTCGTTCTCGTCACTGATCTTCAGCGCGTCGGAGAGGATCTTTGCCGCTTCGCGCTTTTCGCCTGCGGTAAGCGCGGCCTGCGCGCGTTCGATCCGCTCGCCGAGGTCGTTGAAGACCGCGTTTTTCCGCTCCTCCTCGGCCCGGCGCCGTTCCTCTTCCTTGAGACGCGCCTGTTCCTCAGCGATGGCCTGCTGCTCGGTCGCCTCGCGTTCGAGCGCATCGCTGCGCAGTCGGTTGGCGACCAGAAATGCCGTGAGCCCTGCCGCCGCGACGAGCCCGGTCGCCGTCGCCGCGATCGCAATGCGGATCTTCCGCTGCCGTGCGCGCCGCTTGAGATCGTCAAAGCGCAGACCCAGCATCGGCGCAAGGATACGCAGCTTCTCGGTGCGCAGTCGCTTTTTGCTCTCGGCAAGGTTTGCGCCGCGCACATCCGCCGCCAGCGGCTCGATCTCGATAACGGACCCGTCCGCGCATCTTGCGTAGCGGAGCATGTTGGGGAAGCTGTCGCTCGGCTCTCCCTCGATCAGCACCGTCAGCACGCGGCCGATGCCCTTGTGCGCAATGAAGTATTCCATCTCGCGCAGACACCAGCGGCTTTCGAGATAGCGCGGCGAGCAGATCGCGATGAACCACTCGCTGCGATCCAGCGCGGTCTCGATGTCCGCACCGAGGTTCGCCGAAAGCGGCAGTTCCTCCTGATCGCGAAAGACCTTGCCCATATGCTTTCTGCCCGTCTGCTTTTTGACTGACGCCGGGATGCCGTAGGTCTCGATTGCCGTGTGCAGCGCTTTTGCAATCTCCTGATCGGGGCTTTGGTGACGGTAGCTGATAAATGCGCAGTATTCGGTGGATGCCATAGCGTGATCCTTTCTGCAAAACGATGCCGATAATCATATACAGTATATCAAATCCGGACAAAAAAGCAAGCAAAACAGCGCGCTTTCCGAAAGAAGCGTTCAGGCCGGAGCAGGGCAAAGGCGGATCGCCTCCGCGGGCAGAGCAACATATTTTTCAGTAAAACAAAAACAAAATTAGATTCCCTCTTGTATTCGGGCCGAAATCGTTTATAATGGGTATAGGGAGAATGGGAGAATCGGAGTAAAAGCGCATGAACCTTGACATTTACGAACGACTCGCCAAGGCGATCGCAACACAGTTCGGGAGCAGCTGCGAGGTTGCCGTTCACGACCTCAGGACCGGCGATTTGGAGCACACGGTCGCAATCATCGAAAACGGTTACGTCACCCACCGGAAAAAGGGCGACGGGCCGAGCCGGATCGTGCTCGAAGCTCTGAAGGAATCGGACCCCACAAAGCTCTCGGATTCCGCAGGCTATCTCATGAAGACGCACGACGGACGGATCCTGAAATGCGCCACGGTCTACATCCGCGATGAAAACGGCGTACCGGAGGGCATCTTCTCCATCAATTACGATATCACCGAGCTTCTGATGGCGGAACGCGCGGTCGATTCGATCCTGCACATCAAGGAAGAAAAAGAACGGACGCCGGAGCGCATCCCGCAGTCGGTCAACGAGCTTCTGGACGACCTCATCGAACAGGCGGTCCGGCTCGTCGGCAAGCCGGTCGCCATGATGACCAAGGAGGACAAGATCGAGGCGATCGCGTTCCTCAACCGTGCGGGGGCGTTTCTTATCACCCGCAGCGGCGACAAGGTGTCGAAGTTTTTCGGCATCAGCAAATATACGCTGTATTCCTATATCGACGCAAAACAATCCCAGGATTGAGAAAGGAAGCATAGATGGGTTTTGAAGCAATCAAACGGGCGGCGCAGAACTATCTTCCGAACATGACGAAGTTCCTGCGCGACCTCATCGCGATCCCCAGCGAGAGCTGCGAGGAGGAGGGCGTCATTCGCCGCACGATCGCCGAGATGGAAGCGCTCGGCTTTGACAAAGCCGAGATCGACCCGGAGGGCAACGCGCTCGGCTGGATGGGCGAGGGCAGCCGCATCATCGCGTTCGACGGACACATCGACACCGTCGGCATCGGCAACATCGCAAACTGGGAGCACGACCCCTACAAGGGCTACGAGACAGACGACATCATCTACGGCCGCGGCGGCTCCGATCAGGAGGGCGGCGTGGTCTCGGCGGTGTACGGCGCGAAGATCATGAAGGACCTCGGCCTGATCCCTCAGGACACGAAGATCCTCGTCGTCGCCTCCGTGCAGGAGGAGGACTGCGACGGTCTCTGCTGGCAGTATATCCATAAGGAAGACGGAATCACGCCGGAGTTCGTCGTTTCCACCGAGCCGACCGACGGCGGCATTTACAGAGGGCATCGCGGCCGCATGGAGATCCGCGTCGACGTCAAGGGTGTTTCCTGCCACGGCTCCGCACCGGAGCGCGGCGACAACGCGATCTATAAGATGGCGGACATCCTGCGCGAGGTCCGCGCGCTGAACGAAAACACGGCGACCGAACAGGACGAGATCAAGGGCCTTGTGAAGATGCTCGATCCGAAGTACAATCCGGAGCACTGGGAGGACGCGCGCTTCCTGGGCCGCGGCACGATCACCTGTTCGCAGATCTTCTACACCTCGCCGTCGCGCTGCGCGGTCGCGGATTCCTGCGCCGTGTCGCTCGACCGTCGCATGACCGCGGGCGAAACGTGGGACTCCTGCCTCGACGAGATCCGCAATCTCCCGTCGTGCAAAAAATACGGCGACGACGTCAAGGTCTCGATGTATCTGTACGACCGTCCGGCGTGGACCGGCCTGAAGTACGAGACCGAGTGCTATTTCCCGACCTGGATCAACAAGGAGAGCGCGGCGCACGTGCAGGCACTGTACGACGCGCACAAAGCCCTGTTCGGTGAAAAGCGCATCGGCCACGAGAGCGCGATGCATCTGCGCAACCGTCCGCTGATCGACAAGTGGACGTTCTCGACCAACGGCGTGTCCATTCAGGGCCGCTACGGCATCCCGTGCGTCGGCTTCGGTCCCGGCGCGGAATCGCAGGCGCATGCGCCGAACGAGATCACATGGAAGCAGGACCTCGTGACCTGCGCGGCACTCTATGCCGCGGTCCCGATGTGCTACAAACCGGAAAACCGCACGGACGACGTGACCGAGTACCGCGCGGGCAAAACCGACACCAGATTCGCAAACGACTGAGGAGGATGTATGAGCAACGTCAAGAAGTATACCGACAAGCTGGATCAGCTCAAGTTCGACAATATGTACAACGGCGATTTTTTCCTGACCTGGGAAAAGACCGACGATGAGATCGCGGCGGTGTTCACCGTGGCGGACGCGCTGCGGCATCTGCGCGAGAACAACATCTCCTGCAAGATCTTTGACTCCGGCCTCGGCATTTCGCTGTTCCGCGACAATTCCACCCGCACGCGCTTTTCCTTCGCGTCGGCGTGCAACCTCCTCGGCCTGGAGGTACAGGACCTCGACGAGGGCAAGAGCCAGATCGCACACGGCGAGACGGTCCGCGAGACCGCAAACATGATCTCGTTCATGGCGGACGTCATCGGCATCCGCGACGACATGTACATCGGCAAGGGCAACACCTACATGCACAACGTCGTCAACGCCGTCACCGAGGGCAACAAGGCGGGCGTGCTCGAACAGAAGCCTACGCTGGTCAACCTCCAGTGCGACATCGACCACCCGACGCAGTGCATGGCGGACATGCTCCATTGCATCCATACGCTCGGCGGCAGCGACGATCTCGACGAGGCGATCAAAAATCTCAAGGGCAAGAAGGTCGCGATGACCTGGGCGTACAGCCCGTCCTACGGCAAGCCGCTTTCCGTGCCGCAGGGCGTCGCCGGTCTGTTCACGCGGTTCGGCATGGACGTCACGCTTGCGTATCCGGAGGGCTACGAGATCATGGACGACGTCGTGAAGGTCGCAGAGGAAAACTGCCGCAAGTCCGGCGCGACGTTCAAGATCACGCACGACATGAAGGAAGCGTTCAAGGACGCCGACATCGTCTATCCGAAGTCCTGGGCGCCGTATAAGGCGATGGAGGAGCGCACCGAGCTGTACGGCAACGGCGATCTCGACGGCATCAAGGCGCTCGAAAAGCGGCTCCTTGCGCAGAACGCCGAGCACAAGGACTGGGAGTGCACCGAGGAAATGATGCAGCTTACCAAGGACGGCAAAGCACTCTATCTCCACTGCCTGCCTGCCGACATCACCGATGTTTCCTGCGAAGCGGGCGAGGTCGCAGCCTCCGTGTTCGACCGTTATCGCGATCCGCTCTATAAGCAGGCCTCCTTCAAGCCGTACATCATCGCGGCGATGATCTTCCTTGCGAAGGTCAAGAACCCGCAGGCCGCGCTTTTGAAGCTCGAAGCCGACGCCAAGAAGCGCTGGGAGATGTAAGGCCTTGCCTTGCAGCGATCCCGATCCCGGCGTTTCGCAGGGATTGAGATCATATCGTGCGGCGCTCGCCGCATATCGTTAGCCAAAACCAAGCAAGGACCGTCGCAAATGCGGCGGTCCTTGTTCGTGAAGATGATTTGTTGTATTCGGCGGCGATCGCTTCTGCAGGGATTGCGCGCGAAGGCGTCGGAACGATCAGTGCTTGTGGTCTCTTTCCAGCGCTTCCAGCTCGGCCTCAGCCTTTGCAAGCTGCTCTTTTGCTTCGACGTTTCTCTGCCGCATTTTTTCCTTGTCGCTCGATTTTGTGATATTGTAGAAAATACCGAACAGAATACACAAGACGCCGATGACGATTTCAAAAACGATCAATGCGGTGGATTCGATCAGGTTGGAGCATACGATCCCAACGATCACCGCAACGAGTCCCAGTAAGACAAAGAACGTCATGCAGCCCGGCGACTTTACGGTGCGGGGATGCTCCGTTGCGGCAATGGTGCTGTTCAGCGTGGAAATCTGGTTTCTGAGGGCCTGTTTCTTCTCCTCATACGTCTTCCGGTTTTGCTCATTCAAATAGTCCTTTGCGTACTCCGGATCGTACTTGCCGATCTGTTCGGCATACGACGCCATGATGCCCCTATTGGCAACCTGATTGGCAAGGAGGGGCAGAATACGCTCGTGCAGCTCGATACCGGATTTCCAGGCGTCCGCCGCCAGCTTTGCGATCTCCGGACGATCCTCGAAGATGCTGTCGATCTGCGTACCGCAGGTATACAGAATATCCCGCGCGGCGCATACGTTGTCAATGTATTCCTGCGTATACTTGCTCCGGATGCTGGAGTCGATGTCGTCGTAATGGCTCTTTGCGCCGCCTGCCAGCATGTTGGCAATGAGCTGGCTGCGAATCAGCACCTCGTTTACCGCGTCGTACTGCTCGTCGTCCGCCACATGGTTTTTGATCAGATACAGGACGGTGTCTTCGCAGTTGTTTACGGAGATGGCCGCGGACCGGATCTGCGCAATCTTGCACTCGGTCGCCTTGAAGTAAACGACATAGAATGCGGCTTCCCAGCTGGTGGGATCCTTCACCATGATCATGTCATAATACTGTGCAGCGTTCTCGGCGTTGTTGTCCGCTTTGGCACGCCGCGCGATCTGGTACAGGTTCGCCAGCTCCTGTGTCGTGTCGATCCTGACAGTTGTTTCGGTTTTTACATTCCCCAACAGTTTCTTTGCTTCTTCCAGCGTGTACTTTGCCCCGCATTGCTGACAAACAAATAAGCCGTCTTGCTTAACAATGTCGTTGCTGCCGCACAGCTCGCACACCATGGCGCTCATTTCTGTTTTCCCTCCTTAAAAGATTTGCAGCCCCGGACAAAGCTGCGCACCGAAATATACACAACCTCGTCTGTTGCCGATTCATGTAACATGATCATTATATCATAAGAAAAAAAGGAATTCAACACCGGATTTCGACAACGATCCGGCCTGTCAAACGAACTTTCAGCACGGCAAAAAATATATGAAAATTTCCTCAAAAAAGTTGAAAAAAGGTGTTGACAAAGGGGAACGGATGGGGTATACTACAAAAGCTGTCGCGGAAAACGACGGCGAAGCACCTTGAAAACTATATAGTGCATCAACAAACAAGCCAAGTCAATTCCGATCGAAAGATCGAGAATAACGGACGCGAAAAGAAACACGACCAAGCGAAAAAAGTGAGCAAAACGCTGAGAGGCGTTTAGAGATTGAACTCAAGAGTTTGATCCTGGCTCAGGACGAACGCTGGCGGCGTGCCTAACACATGCAAGTCGAACGGAGCAAGGTTCTTCGGAATTTTGCTTAGTGGCGAACGGGTGAGTAACGCGTGAGCAACCTGCCTCTTTGAGGGGGATAACAACCGGAAACGGTTGCTAATACCGCATAAGACCACACTCTCGCATGGGAGAGAGGTCAAAGGAGCAATCCGCAGAGAGAGGGGCTCGCGTCCCATTAGGTAGACGGCGGGGTAACGGCCCACCGTGCCGACGATGGGTAGCCGAGCTGAGAGGCTGATCGGCCACACTGGAACTGAGACACGGTCCAGACTCCTACGGGAGGCAGCAGTGGGGAATATTGGGCAATGGGCGCAAGCCTGACCCAGCAACGCCGCGTGAGGGAAGAAGGTCTTCGGATTGTAAACCTCTGTCCTTGGTGACGAAGGAAGTGACGGTAGCCAAGGAGGAAGCCCCGGCTAACTACGTGCCAGCAGCCGCGGTAATACGTAGGGGGCGAGCGTTGTCCGGAATTACTGGGCGTAAAGGGTGCGTAGGCGGTACTTTAAGTTGGATGTGAAATACCCGGGCTTAACTTGGGGGGTGCATCCAATACTGGAGAACTAGAGTGCAGGAGAGGGAAGCGGAATTCCTAGTGTAGCGGTGAAATGCGTAGATATTAGGAGGAACACCAGTGGCGAAGGCGGCTTTCTGGACCATAACTGACGTTGAGGCGCGAAAGTGTGGGGAGCAAACAGGATTAGATACCCTGGTAGTCCACACCGTAAACGATGGATAC
>CAKJYC010000047.1 GCA_918244965.1 Clostridiales bacterium
AGTAACACAATCGTCCTTCGTTCGCTATTCTTTTATTCCAGCGGCAGTAGTAGCTGCCTTGCTGTGGGAACGGTGGGAAACCTTCCAGCGTTTTCCACCATTCCCACAGCTACCTGTTACAGATCATTGTAACACCTACACTATTATACAAATCTTTTTCGTTTTATGCTTGCATTTTTGATAGGTGCATGGTATAATCATTTCCGCAGATATTTTTGGAGGAACTGTTATGGGTATTTTGATGTGGGTTGTAGCGGGCATTCTCGTGCTTTCTTCGATCTTGATGTGCGTGGTCGTGCTGATTCAGCAGACCAAGTCTTCCGGTCTCGGCGCTGCATACGGCGGCGACACCGTTTCCTTCTCGCAGAGAGGCAAGGCGGCAAGCCGTGAAGCCAAGCTGCAGAAGATCACCGTTGTTCTTGCGATCGTGATTGCGGTCATGGCCATCGCGCTTCTGCTGATTGCCAAATTCGCAAAGGTATCGCTTTAATCGGAACAGTCAGAGCTAACAACGGTGCATCTTCGGATGCACCGTTTCTATTCTTGTAAAGGAGGACGTGCCATGCCGGTACACAAGGGAATCAAAGTCGCCGCGCAAAACCGCAAGGCGCGTCACGATTATTTCATTGAGGACACCTACGAATGCGGGATCGCGCTGCAGGGAACCGAGGTCAAGTCGATCCGAAACGGATCGCTGAACCTGAAGGACAGCTATGCGCAGGTCAAAAACGGCGAGCTGTTCCTGATCGGCATGCACATCAGTCCGTACGAGCAGGGCAATATCTATAACCACGACCCGTTCCGTACGCGTAAGCTCCTTGCACACGCACGTGAGATCCGCAAGCTTAATACGCTCTCGCAGGCGGACGGCTACAGTCTCGTTCCCCTGTCCGTCTATTTCAAGGACGGTAAGGTGAAGGTCGAGCTGGCTGTGGCAAAGGGCAAGAAGCTCTATGACAAGCGCGCAAGCATTGCGGACCGCGACGCCGACCGCGACATCGAGCGGAACATCAAAAAGCAGTATCGCTGACGAAAATCGGCATACAATAAGAACACCACGGACCGATCATGGGGGCGAAATGGTTTCGACGGGGATCGCGGACGTGGGATCAGCGAGCCGAAGCCCCGTGCTTCGTTAAAAACGGGAAACGTCAAAATAACTGACAACAATCACACTCAACTCGCAGCTGCATAAAGCAGCTACGCGTCCGCCCGAAAAAACCTACCGTTTCGGAACCGGGCGTCATTAGGGTAGGGAACGAACCTGCGTAAGCTTTGCCGCAGGCCGGGCTTTATGAAGCTACCGTAACGCGGAGCCTGTCGGCGGGCGCCGCGCGAGGGGAATCCCAAAGCACCGACTGCGCTCGGAGAAGATCCTGCCAACGGGTTTTCGGACGGGGGTTCGACTCCCCCCGCCTCCACCACTCAAGCCAAAAACCGAAGGTTTATATTTTCGGTCGGTGGAGAATCGTCTCAATCGTTCGAACTGAAAATACAGTTTTCCGTGAGACGGCGGATGCTGGTTTTGAGCTCCGCAAAATGCAAATCAGCCGGGGATTGATCCCCGGCTGATTTCTTTATACATAAAAAAGCCTCCGCCGAAGCGGATGCTTTTACGTGGTTGCGTCTGTGTGTAATGTCAGTATCGTTTCAGGCTCGGGTTGTTGCCGTTGCAGTAGATCAGCGTCGTCGCCAGTGCGACGCCGATCGCACCGAATACCGGGTGCATCTCAACGCCCGCGCTCATTAGCGAGCTCACAACAGCCTCGTAAACACAGCTTACGAGCCCGATCCAGAACAGCAGGCTCTTCGCTCTGCTCTGCGTTTCAAGCGTTTCCATTGTCTTATCTCCTTCACAGCGTGTCGTCTACTTCTTTGACCTCATATTGCTCCATAGAGAGAGCTCCGGTCGAAAACGGTTTCAAACATCTTACCAGCATTGTTTGTTTTCCTTTCTTGTTTTTTTATTGTTCAGATCTGTTTTGTTTCAGATCGTCTTCCCTTACGATCTTGTCGTGCGGCAGCAGGTGCGTTTCGACATACTCTTTCACGGCTCCATTTCCGCCTTTTTCGATGTATTCTCTACCCGCGCTGATTCTTTCGGAAAGCGGGATCGAATCGGTCATAACGGTCAGTCGAAGCAGTGACATATACTGTGCGTTGTCATGCTCGATCAGCGTGCCGATCTGCTCGCCCTGCTTCCTGATCGCTTCAAGCACGTCTTCCAGTTTCGTCTTCATCTTCCTGTAGTATTTCACAGCGGCGGTTATCCCGCCGACGATCACGGTCAGCCAGCCGATGATCTTTGCGGCTATCTCGAGGATCTGCAGTGCGTTATCCACGCCAGACACCCCCCAGCGCCATAATCGTATCGTGACCGGCGATCCCGTCGACTTCCAGTCCCTTCGCGCGCTGATACTCCTTGACGTTGTCACACGTCAGCCGGCCGAAGTTTTTGCTCGCGGCCGTGCCCGTCGTGATCCCCTTGTTATATCCGTGCGCGATCAGCAGTTTTTTGAGCTCGATAACGTCCTCACCCTTACAGCCCAGCTTGAGCAGCCGCGTGAATACATACGCACCCGGCTCCGGCTCCGGCTGCGGATCCTCATCGTATTTGAGCGTCTTCCACCTGCCGAAGCGATTCCAATATCCGGCCTTGCGCTTGTTCTCCACGACGCCGAAGTCGCGGCCCCGGCACTCGATCTGCTTTTCGCCAGTGCACACGCCGACGTGCACGATGCGCGTCCCGTCATGATGGAATACGAGATCACCCGGACGCAGCTCCGCCTCTGTGATCTTGTCGCATGCCGCATACAGACCGCGCGAGGAGATGTCCGACTTTTGTAGTCCGAGCTTGTGAAGCGCCCAGTACACGAGTCCGGAACAGTCGAACGCCCTGATCTCCGTTACGCCAGTCTTGAGTCGTTTTTCGTACAGCGCGACCGATCTTGCTGCATTCGCCGCGCTGGTCTCGTGGCGCTCGATCCAACCGACCGGGTCGGACATGGCCGATACGTTTTGACCGTCGCCGCCCCACACGTAGATTCCGCGCCCGACCTGCGTGCGCAGCAGGTCCAGAAACACGCTGACCGGCACTGTCTTTTCGCCCATTTCTTATTCCCCCTCAAAAAATATGCGGATTTGTTATATCTTTTTCGAGCTCCGCGAGCGTATCCGCCGCGTTTTTCTCGATCTCGCCGACCGTCAGGGTGTTGTATCTGTCGGTCAGTACGTTATAGACCGACTTGACGGCCCGCTCGGTCGTCGAGACGCCGAACCGCGGGAAGCTGACCTGCAGCGAGTCGCCCAGCTCGATGTCCTTGTCGGACAGTCCGTACACATTCGCGCGGGCGCCAAAAAACGACGTCTCTATACTGACCGCCGGATCGCCGATCTTGTTTTTCGCGATGTATTTTTGCGTTTCGGCCTGCAGCAGCCTTACGGCCGGCAGCTGTTCAAAACAGCTTGTCAGATCGAGCACAAAGTATTTATCGTGCAGCCCCGTGCTGCCGGTCGGTACAAGCGCCGACCGGAATTGATTGTCCTTGCTATAATGCGCGTAGACCGCTGTATACGTGTTGTCGATATCCGCCTCGCGCCGGAATCCGGTCATGTTTACACCGTACTGGATGGTATATGGCAGGTCGCGCCCGCGGCGATCGTGCAGCGTCGCGATCACAATTTTGCGGCTGCCGTCATACTCATACTCCAGCTCGCCGCCGAAAACGCTCTGCAGAGATCCGTCCGCCCCGGCGAGCGCCTGCGCCAGTGAGCGCGGCGTGTCGATGACAAACTCCGTCTCCGTGTCCGTAATCCCGCTGTACCACACCCGGATTCTGTCCGCACCGAGCCGGTCGTTGTTGAGCCCCGTTACAGCGCCCCGGATCCCGGTGCGCTGCGTCGGCAGCATGACCGCTGCGTTGAGATCGTAAAAGGCATGATGCGCAGAGATCTGTATCGCTCCGTTGATCACCTGCCCGATCCGATAGATCCGGAAGGGATTTCCGACGCGATCTGACGGACGTGCCTTGCAAAACAGGATCATGTCAAGGTCGATCGCGTCCGCGTGCTTGCCGTCGACCGGGTACTCAAGGTCGAGGTCAAATGCGCCGTTGAGCTCCTCGGCGACCGTGCAGGAGCGTGCGTTCGACAGCACGCCGAGCCCGTAGCTCTTTGTCATGTCGGTCGTTTCGAGCGCGTCGTTGTCAAACAGCTTGATCATATCCAAAAGTACCTCGGCTTTATGGTGTATTCAATTTCAAAATCCGGATCTGTCACGTTGTCGGTCGTGATCCAGATGTTTTCCCCGCGTTTGATCCCGTTTTTCTTATTTCCTGTTTCTGTGATCTCAATTTCGGCCGGGAAATCTTCTTCCCCCGGCACCCAGACCTCGCCGGTGCCGGTGTCGATCCCGATCGCATCGATCTCCGTGTTGCTTGCGATCGTGATGACGATCGCCCATGCGCTCGTCCGGGAAACCGGGTCGAAGCTGCGGACGTAGATCGTTTCCCCCGCCCGGAATCCGTCGTTGCCCTGCCGCTCAAGGTAGAGCAGCGGCCAGCAACGATCGTACGCGTACTGGGGGAAGCTCAGCGTGACCATGTCGTCCGTATTGCCGGGGATGTTGCGCGTTTCCTCGGACGGGTGCTCCTCGTACCGCTGCGGTTGGCAGTCAAATTGGATAATGCCGCTGCCGTATTTACACAGGTGGTTTACAAACGACATCCCGCCGATCACGCGCGCCTTTTGGACGCGCCCCGCCCGATCGTACGTGTCGGTCAGATCCGCATATCCGGTCGGTGACAACAGCCAATGCACGATCTCTTCCGCCCGCGCCGCGAAATTTGTCACGCCCTTGCGAAAATAGACCTCATACTCCTGTGTACAGTTTGTAAAGGCCTCTTCGTCGATCACTTCGTCGCCGGATTTTCCGGGTATGCTGACGATCTCCTGCTTGCGTGCCGGCACGGCGCGCGCCGGATAGTATTGCACGATCAGCTCGTGCGATTCGCAATTTTCGCCGTTGAACGTAAAACTCATGCATATACCGCCTTTCTTCGGTTCGCCGCGCGCTGCATCTTGATCATGACCGCGTCGGCAATCTCATTGACATTTTGCCCGGCTGCAGCGTTGACCGTGGCACTGACGCCGCCGAGGTTTATCGTCGTCGTATTGTTTACCACGCCGCCCGTCGTCATCGCGTCAAACGCCGTGGACAGCGCAAATGCCTTCCTAATCCGTGTAGGTGCAAATACCTTCTCCCAGCCTTCGATCAGGCCGATCCCCATATACTCTCCGTATTTTTCTGTGATCTTAGACGGCGAATTGATCTGCGCCGTCTCGCGCATGGTGTTCAGCGCCGCGTCAATCAGTTCTTTCGCCTTCATTTTCAGCGGACCCATCTTGTGATCAAATCCAATGTCGATGCCGTCGCCGATCGCCTCGCCCAGCGCGATCGATTTTTTTTGCGCATCCTTCGTCAGCGTGTCAAACGCATGATTCGCCGTTCGTTTCTGTCGGTCTTCCGTCTGCTGCATCCTGCTTTCGACCGATTCTTCGACTTCCGCCGATTTTTCTTGAGCGGCCGTTGTCAGCTCTTCCGCCTTTTTGTACAGCAGTTCAATGTCCGCTTCCAGCTCGGCGATCTTGTCGCGCTGTGCCTCCGCGGTCTCTGTGTATTCGTCACGCAGCTTCGCCGCCTCGTTGTAGCCTCTTTCGGCCTCGACCCATACTTCTCCTAATTCTTTTATCCACGTATATATGCCTTGAGCGTCATTTCCATCAAATCCCAGCAGCTGCGCAGCACTGATCGCTTCTTCATTCGAGAATTCACCGCTATACAGTTTTTTCCGGATTTCGACGGCTTGATCCCACAGCGTTTTGTATTCGTCGTATGTTTTTTTCAGTTCTTCGGCCTGTTTCCTATGCTCTTCAGCCAGCTCTTCGTTTTTCGTCGCCTCAAGATCGAGCTTTGCTACGTCGACAAAGGTGCCGGATCCCGCCTCATAGTAGGCTTGTGCGCGATAGTAGTCCGACATCGCTTGTATGCTGTTTCGGATTTCGCTTGTCGTCGCCGACCACTTTCCCGTCTCGCCGTCAAATGTGAGATTGAGCTCCGGGAAGAGTTCGTTGAGCTTGCTTACCGCAGTTTTCAGTCGTTCGGTTTCTACTGCCGTCGGATTTGCCTTATTACTGATCTTGTCAAAGATCTCGATCCAGTGCTCGGCCTCCTGTTGCTTCGCATTCGCGTTTGCGATGCTGCTACCGACGCGATCCTCGGCGCGCTCGATCTCTTGCAGCGCGTCTCTGGCCTCCTGCAGCTTTTCGATTTCCGCCTTCGCCGCGTCGGACAAGCGTCCGTCTCTGATCGCCTTCGAGATCTCCGCGAACATGTTGGGGATAATATTGACGATTCCTTTGATCAGTGACCAGCCGAGCTTGCCGCCCGCTGCGATGATTTTCGGCGCGTTTGCAAACAGATTGCCGAGTGTTTTTCCGATCGTTTCTCCGAGGTCGCTCCACAGCTTACTGTCCGCCGCCTTCGACAGCAGCTTCGGCAACTTTCCGATCGCGCCCTTTGCCTTTTCCCCGACTTTTTTGAAAAAGCTCCCGACCATGTCGAGCGATTTCTTCGTAAACGTCTCAATGTCACCCGATTTCGATAAATCCTGCAGCAGCCCGACCGCTTTTTCTATATCCGGCAAAAATGCGATCCCGATTTTTGTCCCGAGCTGGCGTTTCATCGCTTCCAACGCGTTCTGCGTACGATTGAGGCTGTCCTGCACCTCGCTCATAGCATCGAGCTCCTCGCCGCTCATGACCGCGCCGACCTCGTGCGCCTCCCTGCGCAGGTCGTTCATCGCGTCGGCCCCGGCGAGGATCAGCGGGTTGAGATCCTGCGCCGACTTGCCGAGGATCTGCATCGCCAGTGCGTCGCGCTCTGTCGGGTTTTCTATCTCCCCCAGCGCGCGGATCACGTCGTCAAAAACAGCCTGATTGGACCGGAGCGCCCCATTTTCGTCGGTCACCGCGACTCCGAGCGCCGCAAACGCGTCCGCCGTCTCCCCGGATCCATCCTGCGCCGAGCGCATGCTCTTGATCAGCTTGGTTTGCGAGCTTTGTATCGTGTCAAAGCTCACGTCAAGTATGTCAGCTGCGTACTTGTACTCTTGGATCGCGTCCGTCGACATCCCCGTTGTCTTTGTCAACGTGTTGATCTCGTCCGCATACTCGGCTGTGTCTGTGACCGTTTCGACCGCGGCTTGTCCGATCTTTTTGATGCCGTCCGCGATCATCTTTTCGCCCTTGACGATCGCCTCCGATGCAAGATTCGCCTTCAGCACATCGCCGAAGATCGACGTCTTTTTCGTCGCGTCCTCTTCCTCGTTGCCGAGCTTTTCGACCTCGCCGGTTGTCCCCCGCGCCGAACTCTCCATTTTGTTTAGCTCGGATTTGGCCTTTGCCAACTGTTCCTTCCATTTGAGCGTGGCCTGACTGTCCTCGCCGGTCGCTGCGGTGGACTTTTTGACCGCGTCCTCCAGCTTGTCGACGAGCTTCTTCTGGTTCGCGATCTGTTCCGCCAGTTTTGCCTTGACCGCTTCCGACGCTTTTTCCTTGTCAGTCTCGTTATCGACCGCTGACGCGACGTCATTCATTTCGGCCGCAAGCGTTTTACTCTGTTGGATGATCTTATTGATCTCCGCCCGGTACTCTTTTTCGCCGTCTATTCCGATTTTGGGCCCGATGTTTACAGCCATACATTACTCCAGCTCGTACATTTGCTCCTGTGTCAGCTTTTTCTCGACCTCTTCGAGCATGCCGTGATATATTCCGTCGCAGGCCATCAGGTCCTGCAGCTCGCCGAAGCGCATGCCGAGGACCTGCTCCCGGTGCATTCCGAATCGCCGCCCGAAATATAAAAAATACGGGATAGAGGCGATCAGGCCTCTTCTCCCTCCTCGGCTTTTTTTCTTTTCTTACTCTCCGGCGTTTCTTTCGTCTCGATCTCGCCCGTGATGTCCCGCGCGATCGCATTGATCAGCTCCGTCTGCAGCCGTAAAAAATGATACAGTGGCAGCGCGTTGAGGACCTCCGGCTCCAGCACCGCGGCTTCCCGCCCGAAAGTCCTCTCGTTCTCCACGTGTCCGGCGTTGAGGATCTTCGCCAGCCGGAAGAGGTTATCCCGGTTTTTACCGAAATCCTCGTTTTTCAGCAGATCGGCGTATCTGCCGATATCGCCCTTCGGGCATAGTTTTGCAAGCTCAATCGCCGCGCCGAGCGTCAGCACGAAGCCGTATTCCGTTCCGTTGATGATCATTTTTTATCCTCTCCTTCCGTCCGTCAAGAGATGTTGAGCATGTCGCGGAGCTTTGCTTCCGCTGCTGCCTCGGTCGTTTCCGCTGCGCCCTCGCGTTTCCAGCGGTGTTTTGCGCTGTCGCTCCGGAAGATGTCGTACTCCAGCGCCTGCGTCTGCCAGTCGATCTCCTCCTCCTGCGTCGCCGCCGACTCGCCGAAGAGCTTAAACATGACTTTGCAGAGGAGCATCGGGACGTAGCTCACGACGCCGTCCTCCTGATATCGGATGACAAATCCGTAGCCGACGTACGGAATCTCCATATCGTCGTCAAAGTCGAGGATTCCATCGTTTCCTGCAGTTGGGAGCCCGTAGATCAGGCGCTCCGCGTCTCTCTTGAGCCCGTCGATCGTCGACGTACCGGATCCGGACCCAAATTTACCGCGCACGCTCTCCGCGACGACGTTGTCGGCGCGGAAATCGTTGTTGTCCGCGGGCTCGATGCTGTTTTCGACGGACACGCCGCGGCCGAGCCGCATGCCGTCGGAATAGGTGTCGTTTGTCGCGTCATATTTCGCGACGTAAGGGAGTGAGTAGCCCGTAATAATTCTGCCTGCCGCCATTGTTGCCTCCTGTTATTTGATAATGTTTTCTGTGTCCTTGTCAAAAGAGGCGGCCATCGCCGCCTCTGCTTTTTCCTTTGCCACCCGGACCGCGCGGTTGATAAACGGGTTTGCCGCCCGGACCGATGATCCGGAGTTGACCGCCCTCGCGATCAAAAGATTCGGCTGCCCTTTTGGGTACGCCCTCGTTTTGATCGCGTTGTAACCGTCAAAGCCGAGCTTGGTGTTGATGTAACCGCCGTCGTTTTGCATCCCGGAGAGGCCGCAGCCGTCGATCAGGCCGCGCTTTTGCGCCGGGGTGACTCCCGCGATCCGGTCAGTCTTGATCATTGCTTCACGCTCGGTTATTTCCGGCAGCGCGCTGATCTCTGCCTTGACCGCGTCCGCGACGACACGCGCGCCCTCCCAGACCGCGCGCTTGATCGTACCGGTGCTTGCCGTCTCCAACGCGTTCAGCTTTGCGGCGTACTCGTCGATGCCGGCAAATTCGAGCTTCGCCACGTGGGTTACCTCTCCGTCATGATCTCGTTCCTCGACGCCGCGGAAAACTCCCAGACGATACCGTTCTCGCCGCCATCGAAGCATGCTTTGTAGTACGTTTGCCCGCCTTCTTCTTCATACGTTCCGACGTACGACAGCGTCAGCACGCTCCCGTTGCTCGTGCCGCCGGTATAGTAGATGTAGACCGGTGTCCGGTTCAGGAACGCCCCGCGCAATGTCTGATACGTGAACGCCGGATCTGTGATATATCCATTATTATCCGTGAAGATGAGTGTCGAGTAAGCCGTCACCTCATACGAGCCCTGTGTTGCGACCGTCGACGCCGTCGCGGTGACGAAGATCCGCAGGTACCGCCGCCCGTTCCCTTCGTCGAACGCCGCGAAGCGTGCGTATTTCGTTGACGATATGACCGTATAATCCGCGAGGTTCATCCAGAAGGTTTTCGTCACGGTCAAACTGCCTTCTTGAACCTCCACGGTGACGTAAAAACCGACGGGTCGTGTCCCGATCGCTTCGTAGATCTCGCCCGGCGTTTCCGAGAACGTGACGATCAGATCGCCGTCGTTCCATTCCGCACTTGTTACGTGCAGCATCAGCGGCAGCGTGCTCAGTATCGCTTTCTTTTCGTTGTTCATAGTGTCTACGTACCTCCATTCAATATGGATAAAACCGGAATCCGGTTCAAACTGGATCGATTCCATCCGGAACCATACGCCGATCGCGCGCATTGCGTCTTCGACTTCTTCCGTCGGATCCGCGTCCGTTGCTTTTATGAAAACATCGACGTAACCTGTCAGCATCTTTTCCGCTGCCGGGTCCTCGTCCGCTTTCAGCTCGGTCTGACCGTCTGCCGTTACCACGCCGTACGCTTCGTCCGGCGCTTCCGACCACGCCCATTCTGCGAACGGAAGATCTGTCAGTAGGTTCAGCGCGTCTACAAGTCCCGTTATGTTCATCTGTCTATCTTCTCTTCCTCAACGGTCAGCTCGATCCCGCGCCCGGTCTGATACGTCCGGACGACGCGCAGCTGCTTGCCCTTGTAGATTGCGATCTTCTCGCCGCAGTAGTCCGCAGCGGTGCGCAGCTCCAGCACGATCGACGGATTGAGCCCGTTTGCCATCGCCTGATAACGCTCCTGCATTCCGACCGAGCGTGCAAAGCACCGGACCTGACGCTTGATCAGGCTCGGCTTGTCTTTGACGCCGTGCGCGCGCGGATCCTCGCGGACCAGCGTGACAATATCCGGGATCATCACGGCTGCACCCCTCCGATGTAATTATGTGCGCACATGAGCTGCGCCTTTTGTTTGTCGTAGGCCGTGCAGATCCGATCGTACTCCTTGTCCGAGACGGACAAGAAGTGCATTTTGCAGTACGTTATGATCGCACGCTCTGCAAGCGCGTCGAGCGGATCCGGCAGCACGATGCCTGCTGTTTCGGTCAGATCGAGCTTTGCGGCGTCGATCAGATCTTGCAGGTCCGAGTCGTACGCGTCCGTTGTGACCGGGATCGCCAATTTGACTTTTTCAAGCACACTGTTGCTCCTTTTTTTCAGATCTCTTCATAAATGCAATCAACGTCTCCGTCGATTCTTCCGTCGCTCGTGATGTTGAAGCTGATATATCTGATATAATCTCCATCCTTGAATTGCCCGCCCGCGAACGATAAACATGTACTACCGTGTTCGGTCGTCCGTTCGCTTTCGTACAGCGTTATTGTTTGTGTGTACTGAGCGCCGCTGCCATACGGGATCATCTCCAGCATTACTTTCGAGTCGTCGAATTTTGTCATGTCGATCGGCGTCAAAGTTGTCACGGTCACCTGTCCTTGTTGCACTTCGAATTCAAGACGCATTTTGACAAACTGCTGCTTTCCTTCATCCGCGCCGCCGGACAGCTCGATCACGAGATCCTGCTCGATCAGCTCCTCAGCGTCGGCGTCCGGCAGCTCGCGGACGTCGCCCTTGCCCATGCTGATCGCACCCGTCGAAAACGCTTCCTTCGCGATTACCTTCTTCATGTTTTTCCCCTTTCATTGCGGGGACGCCGAAGCGCCCCCGCTGTCTCGGATTATTCGGCCTCGGCCTTGGTGATCTTGACCAGTCTGCCCGGCTTGGTGATTTTGACGCTGCGCGGCAGCTTGCCGGTGACTCGGACCTTGTTTTCGGTGGCCAGCGTGTACGGGTCGACAATAAACTTGACACCCGCACCGTCCGGAAGATTGGCTTGCACCGCGTACACGTCGCCGGCGATGACCAGCACGTCGTCCTCGTCCGCGTCAGCAATCGAAGGCAGCTTCGCCGAAAAATCGATCTCAAGGCCCTCGAACACGTCGACCGCATATCCCGCGTTGTACTGCACGGCCTTAAAGGCTGCATACGTGCCGCGGTTCATGACGAGGCTGGGCTTGGCCTCGTCATCGGTGATCAGCGCAAGCGCATTGACGATCGTATCGAGCGTGATCGCGCTGATCGGATAGACCGGCACGCCGATCGCTGTCGCGGTGGACGTCTCCGGCGCATCGACGACTGCTTCGATGACGTCCGCGACGAGTCCCGCCTCGATTTTGTTCTCGAATTCATCCATGATGAAACGCATAAACTCCTCGCCGCGCAGCAGCAGCACGGTGTCCGAGATGTCGATCCATTTCTTCAGGAAGGATTCGAGGATCAGTGAGACTTCGCCGAACGTGATTTTTTCCTCGGCGGGCATGTCGTCGCCTTCCGCGTGCGTCTGCGCCGGATCCGCGCTGCGGACAAACGGGACCTTGAGGTTCGCCTTGACAAAGGTCTTGTGAATCCGGTTCAGCAGCTTGTTGTTCTCGAAGATCGCCTCGATGCGCTCTTCGATGTACGTCGGCACCGGGACGGTGCTGTCGCCGGAGCCGATGTTGCCCGCATCCGCATTTTCCGACAGGATCGCGCGCGTCTCGGTATACCGACCGTCGCCGCGCTTGACGTCGTTCGCCCATGCCTCGGCGTATGCAGCGGACGACCGGATTTCCTTCAGCTCCTTCGGCTTGCGCTCTTCTGCGCCGGTCTGCCTTCTGGTTTCGCCCGCGCCGCCCGCGACGAGCTTTCGCAGCTCCGCACGCTTGGCCGCCTGTGCGTCGCTGTCCGCCTTCTCCGCCTTGCGGCGTTCGAGCTCTTCGTTGATCGCACGGATCTCGCGCTCGATCTCGCCGAGGTCTGCATCCTGATCGTCTACCTGCGCCGCCAGTGCGCCGCGGCGCTCGATCAGTTCTTCGTAGGTCTTGTTCTTCAGTTCAAACATTTCGTTGCCTCCAGTAAGATTTTGATTTTTTGCTTTTGCCTGGCGCGCTGCTCGCGCAGCTGAAACTCCTTCCGCACCTCTGCGATGACTCCCTCACCGATGTGCCGCGCCGAAATCTCTGTGGCGTCATTCGCCGGGATAGACACAGCGCTGACGTCGTATAGTTTTTCAAAGCTGCGGATGATTCGCAGCACGTCGACCTCTCCTGTTTTCTCGTTTTCCGTCACAATCCGCTCGATCTTTTCGACGCGGAAGCCGAAGGACATCTTATCCGTGTAGCCGCCCGCGATCTCGTTATAAATCTCCGCACCCAGCGCGGTCCCGCCGAGGTCCCCCCGGATCCGGAGCCCGTGCTCGTCCGTCGTCAGCACAAGCGTTTTGTTGGTATTGCGCGCAAAGACGCGACCCTCGTGATTGTACTGCATGATGACGTCTGACATATCGCAGCTGTCAAATGCGTGCGGATCGATCTTTTCACGGACGCGATATCCAGGTTCGCTCCACAGCAGGTACTCGTCATCAAACGTGCAGGCGTAACCCTCGACGACTTTTTCGCCCTCCGGGAAAACCGGCGTGAAGGATCGGTATTCCCGCCCCTCCTTGATCTTTTCTCTGACCGTTTTATTCGGCATTTTGTTTGCTCCTATCGTTGAGATTGACATATTCGCCGCGAATCACGCGGACGTCGCCGCCGTCGATCGGCGGCAGGTTCCATACGGCAAGCGCGTCGTTGAGCGACATGATCCCGCGGTCGACAAGTTGTGTGGTGACGTTGAGCTTGTCCGCGTTGGACATGTACTGCAGCCGGTTCGACGTCGCCGTGACCCTTGCCTTCGCCGCCTGCTCACGCGGGGTGAAGAGCATGTCGGTCATGACCTCCGACAGCTGGATCGCGAACGTTTCTATCGCTCCTTCGTAAAACGCCGCCCAGTCATCGCCTGTCGCCGCATTTGTCAAAACCTTTTCGTTGACGCCGAAATACTCGTCAATTCCGTCGTTGATCAGCTTGATCGTGTCGGCGTCCGCGACGTACGGCTTCATTTCGATCTGTTTTATGTCCTCATAATTCATCGGAAAAGTGAGGACACCGTCGTTCCCTTCCTCGGCCCGGAGGTTCTGCTCAGAAAAGCGCTGCCGCATCTCCTTCAGGTTTTTTTCTGCGACAAAATTCTTGATTCGGGCCATGAATTTATAGCCGGTCGAGCTCTTCACGGCTTCCTTCGCGCCGCGGTTGAGGACGTTGATCAGGTCCATCGTCGGGTGCAGCGCCGCGTTGCTCTCGCCGAAGAGGTCGTCCCGGTACTGATACCGGCGCATAAATCCGACTCGGTCCAGCTCGACCGCACCGACCTCACCGTTGGCGAAACGATATCTCAGCCACGGGATCCCGCCGTATACGGCGATCTCGCTTCGGGAGGTCAGCAGCGGCCAGATGCCCGTGACGTTGCCCTGCGCATCCTCCAGCGGGATCAGGATCACATTGTTTTCGACCATGTATATCGTCGCCACTCGGTACAAAAACTGCGACCACGTCGAAACCGCGTTCGGCCTGCGCTTCAGCGCGTTTACCATTTCCGGCTTTGCCGAGCCGGAAAACTTGATTTCCAGTTTGGAGCAGTGCCGCGCGACCGCGTCGACCGCTGCGCGCACGCGCTGCTCGGCATAGATGTCGCCACCAAATGCCGGGAACCACGCAGGCGCTCCGTTGAGCAGCATCATCTTCCCCTGATACGCGCCCTTTGGCTGCCGGAGCCGTCCGAAAATCTTTTCAAAAAATCCCATTCGTTTACCTCGAATTTTGCAGCTGCGTGCCGATCTCCTCTGCGTACTTCGCGCGCATCGTCATCGCGTCGAGCATAGCGGCTGTTCCGTCGATGCGACCGCGCTTTTTGATCTTGACGATCCGCATGCGCCTGTCCTCTCCGCCCTCCGACTTGACCGCCGTATTGAGCAGGTGACTTTGCAGCAGCGAGTTGTCGCCGATGTCGATCAGACCGTCGAGCAGCTGCCCCTCCGTCTCCTGTATGATCGGCGTCAGGTTGGATCCTTGCCAGACGTCGTCCATGTGATAGCCGTCGCCGGTCATGGCCTGCACCAGCTCCGCCGCCGTGTATCGGTCATACCCGATCTTCAGCGGGTAGATGTGATAGACGGTGACGAGCTCAAAAAACCAATTGTAGACGTCCCGCCACTCGACCCGGTTTTTGCCGGACAACGACAAAAATCCACGCTCGATCATCTGATCGTAAGGGACTTTGTCCTCTTCAATCGCCGCCCGGAGCCGCTCGGACGGCATCCAGAAGTGAGCAAGCACGTGCAGCCTCCCGTCGCGCTCAATGATCACGCACGCCGCGGTAAGGTCGAGGCGCTTGGAAAGATCGATCCCGCCGACGCAGTAGCACTCTGGGAAATCCTCCGGCCGCAGCGCTTTCCCGCGCGCCCCGGCGACTGTCTCATACGCCAGCCACGCGGTCGCGATGTTTTGCTTCAGGCAGCCGTATTTACATAAAAATTCAACCTTCGCACTCAAGCTGCCTTCCGCTGTCGCGATCTTGGCCCGGATCTTCTTTTCCGATACGGACACGCCGAGGTTTGGAAGGCTCTTTTTCAGCTCGGTCAGGTCGTTCCACTTTTGCGCATCATCGATTATGTACAAAAATGCGATCAGGTGCTCTTCCTTGCCCTCTCCGAGGATCGCGCGCGTCGCCCGCGTGAAAAGCTCATCATAGATGCCGTCATCCTCATAGCCCGCCGTTGTGATCACGAGGATCAAAGGTTCCTCGCGTGCGGTGTTCGCGGACTGCAGGTTTTCGTAGAAGCGCAGCCCCTTCGCACCGGGCCAGCTTGCGATTTCGTCACAAATCGCCAGATGCGGGTTGATGCCGTCGCTCGTTTTCTCCGCGAACGCGATCGGCTTTGCGGTCGTGTTCGTCGTCCGGACGTACACGTCTGACCGACGCCGTTTGATCAGCCGCTTCAGTTCCGGCTCCTTGTCGATCGTCTGCAGGTATGCGTTGTAACACAGCGCCGCCTGCGGCAGCTTGGTCGCCGTGAAATAGATCTCCGCCCCGTACTCTTCATCCGCGAAGGTCATGTATGTCGCGATCGCCGACGCAAAGAGAGTTTTGCCCTGCTTCTTGCCCGTGACGATCAGTGCCTCGTTGTACTGGCGTCGCCCGTCCGCGTCTACGATCCCGAAGATTGCCGCGACCGCTGCGCGCTGCCACGGCTCCAGCTTGATCAACCGGGGCGCGAGTCGCCCCTCATGGTGTCTGCAAAACTGTTCGACAAAGTCAATCGCTCGGCGTGCCCGGTTTTCGCTATAAAAAAACAGCCCTTCACGCAGGCCCCTTTCGAGTCGTTCATACTGCAGCCGGATCCAGCGTCCGACGATCTCTTTGCCCTCCCTGATCCGCTGCAGATAGTCCAGGATCGGATTCACGTCTTCGGATGGGTCCGCTTAAACTCTTCGAGACGCTGCCCGTCCGCCGCTTCATGGCCGAGCGCCTCGATGATCGCGACCATCGTCGCCGCGGTCTTATTCGCGGATTCCGAGTGTTTTGGCAGCTCCTTGATCAGGGGGGATATGTACGCATTTTTCGCGCCCGGCACATACTCTTTTGTGACAACGACGCGCTCTTCTTCTTCGATTTCGACGCGGATCCGCTCGATCACAGTCTGCTGGACTTGATACTGGTGGGCCGCGGCGACAAAGAGCGCGTTTTTGTCGCATCCGTACGATTTCGCCATTTTCATCAAATTGTTATAAACCGATTCAGCTCGGAAAACTCGCTTTCCCATCGCAGCGCCTCCTTTCTCCGTTCAAATCCGCTTTATTCGGGGCTTCAAAAAAATACTATGCGCAAATCCGAGTTTTTTGGAGGTTCACCCCCCGGTACTGCCTTTTGGCGTTTGACTCTGCGACCGGGGGGGCTTGATATCTCCCATCTCGGTCCACTCGTACCGGCTCTCCGACTTGCCATGCGCTTTGTTGTGGCAGGTCTGACATACGAGCTCCAGATTTGCAAAATTCAGCGTGACGCTCGGATCGTTGATGTTCTTCGGCGTCAGCGCGATCTTGTGGTGTACGATCTCCCCTGCTGTGACCTCTCCCCGGCGTAGGCAGCGCTCGCACAGTCCGCCGACCGTCTCGACGTACGCATCCCGGCACGCTTGCCATGCGTGGCTCTTGTAAAACGCTTTTGCGAACTCTTGTGCCATGTCTCAAAAATAAGACGAGCCCGGATTATCCAGGCTCGCCTTGCAGGAAGGAGAGGGATGATGATTGTCGTCGATCACGTTTCCGAGATCTTCGACGATATAAGATTATCACACGAATACTATCAAAAACTATCAATATTTTGCAATCTCCAAAATCGCGCGGCCGTGCAGCCGGTACATCTGTGCCTCGCTGATGTGCTGCCTCCGTGCTATCTGTCTCCACGATCTCCCCTCTATGTATCTGGCACGCAGGATCATGCGGTGATCCGGATTGTCCAGCGCGGCAATCGCGTCCTCGATCCGCTGCCGCTGCTGGATCAGCTCATAGACGCGAGCTTCATACTTATCGCACAGGCTCATGATCGCCGCGATCGTGTCCTCTCTCGCGGATCCCGTGACCGGTGACGGCGCTCTCGGCGTTCCGGTCAGTCTTGAGACGCGCGGCGAACATGCGTCCCGCTCCAACGTACGTATCTGATCCCTGATCTGACTGATCTCTTTTTCAAGGGCTCTGTAGCCCTGCAGCTCTGTCTTTGTCATGCCCCCCCTATTCTTGGACGTGGAAAGCGTGGACAGCCCGCTACGCGGCCTGCCCGACCCTTCCCACGTCGGTCATGGTGGACTGTGTGACCGGTGTGGACAAGTCCTGTCTCTCCGATCCGGCGTTGCTTCCGCGGGACTTGCCCACACAGCTCACGCGGGTCCACCGTCTCTGCGGCTGCTGTGACAATGCTGTACAGCGACCGGCAACTTCAAAAGGCGACTGTCGTCACCAAACTTTACACATCTACAAGGCTTCGTCAAAACCTTCCGGCTTTGTCGTTGATTGCTACATATCTATATAGGATATAACCGTATTCGGTCGACCGTGCGTCGACCAGCTGATAGCCCTTCGGTGCAAGCGGCGGATGCTCGACACTGTACCTGCGGCGGCACTCGGTCGGCTCCTCCTCGTCCGGTTTGACCGCGTTCCTCGTCGCCTTGTATCTGTGGCGACCCTTTTCCGGATCGCCGTGGTTGAAGAGGTAGTTTGCCAGTCCTGTATAATCTTGTCCGTGATCGTGCATCTGACCGTCGTCGTGCTTATATCTGCAGTTTGTCCGCAGGTGCTCGATCCGAAAGATCTTGCCGTACGTCCACGCCGAGCTGATCTCCTCTTCGGTCAGCCCGTTACTGACCATATGCATATGCCATCGTTGCGTTGTCTTGCCCTGCCCGATGTAGGCGAAGATCACCGCGTTCGGTTTGCGATAGCGCAGACGCCTGATATACAGGTCTCGCAGCTTTTCCATTTCCTCCTGTGTGTAAACCTCGTTCTCATCGTCCAACGTCAATGTCGAGTACAAAGACGCCGGACTGAAATTTGCGTTAAAGGCTCTTGTATGCCGCCGGCGCGAGATTTCGGTGCGGTGTCGCTCCCGCTCGGCTTCGGTGCGAAAACGGATCCGCGGCACACGCGCCGCGCCACGCCTTCCGATCGTCTGGACGAAATATACTTCCTGCTCGCAGACCGCGCCCGAAAAGATCCGTTTTTTGACTTGCATACATATATCTCCTTTTTTGGTGGACCTGCCCGGCCTCGAACCGGGACCCCTCCGGTTATGAGCCGGATGCGCTTCCACTTGCGCCACAGGTCCAAGATGGCGCGGACGGAAGGATTCGGACCTTCGGGGCGTTGCCGCCCGGCCGGTTAGCAACCGGCTGCTATCAGCCATCTCTGCCACGTCCGCACGCTCAAAGCAGCTTCTTCTGCTTCAGCCCCTGCGCTCTTTTATCAATCCCCTCATGTCATTTACACCGATCGGCGTCAATCCCTTGCCTCTCGTAATCTCCTCTAATACACTGTCGCATCCGTCAGCGCGGAGATCTTCCGTATTCAGTATCTCAACCCCCAGAGGGAGCACACATATTTGGTCGGTGCTCGTTTTTTTGCAGTTCCGCCTGCAGCTTCTTCCGTTCTTCCTCGCTGCAGAATATGTGCATTTGCATATAAATCGTTTTTCTTCTTTTTGCCCACATGTCAGCACCCCATGGCGGCCGTTGTCAGCTTTGCGACCGCGTACTGCAGCCCGCGCACGTCCTTGATCGGACCGATATACACCCGGATCGCCTCACCGTCACGGACGACGAAAGCAACCTCGCCGTTAAACTCTATCGCTTTGACGCCGCGCCCGGCGCTGTTGGCGAGCGGTACGATCCCGTCAAACACGCCCCGGATCCGAGCCTCCCATTCGCGCTGCGCCTTCTCCCTCTCCGCTTCTTCCGCCTCTCGTTCTGCGCGCTTCTCGGCGAGGATCTTGTAAAACAGGCCGGTATCAGCTGTTTCGCCTTTCTTTCGCTCGGCGTCTCGCTTTTGCTGCGCCCGCGCAGCTGCCGCCCCGAAGATGTCAGTCATTTGTGATCGCCTCCCCAAATACGATTCGTTCGATCATTCCTGCCGCCCGGATCATCAACTCATACTCTCTTCCGACGCTATGTCCCTCCGCGCAGCTGCGCAGCTCGTCGATCATATTGGCTGTCTCGTATATCGTCCGCGCGTCCTGCAACGTCACAAGCTCCGGCTGCAGGTCCGCGATCGCGGCAGCCGTCGCCTGATCGCCGTTTCGCAGCGCGATCCGGTGCGCATCGCTGCGCTTGATGTAGACTTCCCGCTTCATCGGCCCGTCCCCTTCAGCCGCTCCTCTGCCTGCGCGCGGAAAAACGCATCCGCGCAGGCCTCCGCCCTCGTGATCATCTTCTTCAGTACGGCGGCGGTCAGCGCGCCGCTGCCGCGAATCTCCGTGATCGTCTGCGCTGCGATGACGACCTCCACGCGCAGCATGTCCACCGGTGGCGGCGTGCCATCCAGCAGCGACGGTGCGATCTGTGCCTTGTATCGAACGGCAAACGGATAGCGCTCCTCAAACTCTGCCGCAAAATTGTTCTCGCTGCACAGCTTTTTGATCGACTCCTTTGCTGCCTCATATACGATTCTGTTCTCGTTCATGCCGTTTCTCCTCCCTGTTTCCCCATGTTCGCCGCCGCCCGCGCGATCTGCTCCGCGATCTGCTTTTGCTGCCGCGTCCTCGCCTGTTCGCCCGCGATCTGATCGGCGTGTTCCGTTTCTTTTTTCCCGGCCTGCTGCTGAGCCTCCAGTAGCTTATCCGACAGCTCGCCGACGTCGGCGATATGGTCGTCATGCTCCGCGCATGCGCATTTGGACGTCCTGTCCAGCTTGTCCCGGAGATCTCTGACCTGCTGCCGCAGCTTGATGATCTCCTCCATCCTTGGCAAAAAAACAAACAGCATCACCACGATCGTGATCACCAGCGTGATCAGTGACGTCACATACAACCATTTCGGAATTCCGTCCATCACTCCGCACCCCTTTCCGCTTCCCGTTTCAGCACTCGGCGCTCTTCCGCTGTGCATTCCGGCTGCGCTGCGTACCAGCGCAGCGCCCGCTCGATCACGGGCCATGCCGCCCGGCGCTCGCGTCTCAATCTCTCAAGCGTGACTTGGACGCTCGTTTCCGTCGACCCCATTTTCGCGGCGATCTGCTTGTACCCAAAGCCGCCCGCCCGAAGTTCGAACATTTTGCGATGCTCTGCAGCCGTAAATCTTCCGCGATGCTCTTTCGGCTCGCTCACCGGCTCTTCTTTCTCCCTCGCTTTCGCCTTCGCGCTCTCCGCTGCGCTCATGGCCCCGATCTGGATCAGCTTGTCAATGACCTGCGGCTTCGTTTTTGCGTTCAGCTCGGCGAGGATCTTGACCTGCTTCTTCTTGTTTTCGCATCTGCGCCATGAGCTTTTGATCTCGGCGTCAGACATCGGCCACTTGGTTTTCGCTTCCATACGCCCCTGCTCCCGTCGTCATTTCGATTTTGGTCCGGATCTCGTCGAGGCTCGACGCCCGGAAGTTTGCGATTCGCAGCTTGTCCGTCAGCGTCAAATCCCCGGCGTTGACAACCTTCCCGCCCCGGACGTGGATGATCACCAGCTTATCCATCGGCAACGCCTTCTCCGTTGTCGGCGACGGATCTATAAAAGATTTCCTGCCGCATGCGATCCTCCGGCGTTGCGCGCCCGGCTGCCTGCCGGTCCGGCTCTGCGTCCGTCTGTTTGAGTCGCTCCTTCAGGTGTTCGATCTGCCGGTTCCGGTCGACGATCGTTTCCTCCTGCGTTTCGATGATATCCGCCGCATATGCGCACAGCCCGTCCGCCCTCGCGCGAAGCGCCTTCACAATCTCGGTCATCTTGTTCGTCATGCTTTGCTCTCCGTTTCGTTTTCTGATGGTGTCGGTGTTTCGCCTTCGAACGGTGTCGGTCGTCTTTCGAGCTCGTCGCATATCCCGCCGATAAATGATGTGCCCGGCGCTTCCGGATCCGGCGCATCGTCCGGATCCGGCGTCTCCTCATATAGTCCGCCTACGCACGCGCCGCAGATTGAGCAGAAGAACACGTTTTCGTTCCGCAGCCTCGGCCTTTTATAACCGCACTGCATGCACGTGATCTCTTCGTCGCAAGGTACCATCCGGTACTTTTCGGCCGCCTGCAGATAGCTGTACTTTTGGATCGTCGCCTCGACAGGCTTGACCATGGCGACGGCCAGCTCGGCGGCCGTCAGCGTACCGATTGCCTCCGGCGTGATATTCTCCGCGCCTGTCGCGATCTTTCGCATCGCGGCGATCGCCTTGATCGCGTCGCCGCGTCTGATCAGCTCGGCGTCGGTGCACGCCTTGTCGTATCGCTTCTGTATCGTACTCATTCTGTCGCCTCCGCCTCCAGCTGCTTCGCCGTTGCCGTGATCTCCTTGTCGCTTTGCTCCGTGAGGCTGCGCAGCGCGTAGTCATGTATGACCGTGATCTGCTGCTTATACATCGGCTTGATCAGCTCCGCCCAGTATTTCCGTGTGAGCGGGCAGTCCGCGAATTCGTCGCCGTCGACGCCGATGACCGCGATCGTGCCGACAAAGCTGACCGGCGCGCGCAGGTTGTAGATCGTCGAGGCGTCGACCGTGCAGTTTTGGTCCAGTCCAAAGATCCGACCCTCCTCATTGCAAAGCACAACAAATGCCGGTCCGCCGTACAGCGCCTTCGGCGTGAAGGTCACCGCTTCGATCGGCCCCTCGACGGTGCGCTGCAGATTTTCAAAACTGTTCTCGATGTTCGTCACATGGCCGATCAGCTCGTCCGGCCGCTTCACAATTGCCCTTATTTTCATTTTTTCTCCCTCCTGTGATAATTTGCAGCGCGCGTCACCCCGACCACCCTCACGCGCACCCGGCGCGCTGATGCGCATTCCGGTCCCATCGATCACCGCAAAGACGTTGCCCCCTGCCCTGCGGCCCCGCGTCCCGCCCGGTGTTTTTCTCCGGACCCCCTATGTTCCCCGTCTTTCAACGTGTCCCTCGCGCGGCTGCCCCCTCCAGCGCCCCGCGCCGCGCTGCCCCGCATGTGCAGCGCCCCACTATCACGCCTTCCGGCGTCAGGTTCTCACAACGGCGCACCGCAATGTGCGCACGTTCCCGTTTCCTTCTCCGCCACGCAGCCGCAGTATTCGCAGCGTTTCCGCTCGGCCGGCTGCGCCATCAGTTCCTTCAGTGCTTCATAACCTTGCAGAGTCCTTCGTTCGTTCAGCGTCATGCTTTCTACAACCGCGTTGTCGCTCCAGAAAGTGATTCGATTCGGGTTTCCTCTGATCATTTCCTTCAGTACTTCTTCGGCCTTGCGCTCTGTCCGGACGCCGATCCGCAAACCTTCGTTGGTTTCTTCTCGTTCGACGACCGTTCCGATCGGTTCGCCGTGCCGCTTCTTTTCCCGGCTCCGGATTCGCAAAAACCGCTTGACCAGTCGGCGCAGCTTCCCTCTCATTTCTTCTCCTTCCGCAGCCAGTCGCGTGAACACTTTGCGCAAAAGTGCGTGTCAATTTCATAGTCCTTGATCAGTGCGCACGGCGCGGTCATGTCTGCCAAGCTGTACTGACAGGGGATCACGCGCAGGATCTCTGCATCGTCGACCTTGTCAGGATCCTGCAGCACGCTGATCAGGTATTCCGCGTTCGTCACTCTGCCTTCTCTCCCTTCACCGCTCGTTTGGCCGCGATTTTTCTTTTGGCCGCTCCGATCAGATAGCGCTTGATGCAGCCTGTGCAGCCTTCGTCTGACAGATATACCCTTGTGCAGCCCTTCGGCCTCGGACAAAACCCGTTTTCCTGCAGGATCCGCGCGGCGATCTTGACCGCCCGCCCCTCGATCGTCTCTTGTCTCATGTCCCGCTCCTACATCTCCAGCACGGCCGCTGCCGTTTCGATACGGACCGCGAAGCTGCGATTATAGCGGCCCGCGTAGTATGTGTCGATCTCGTAGCCCTTGTAGCAGTAGTGCCCCGCTTTATTCTCGGTCGCGCCTTCTTCCGTCACAAACGACGTCCCGAACAGCAGATCCTCGAATAGCTCTGTCGACATCCACAGCACAATCTTGTTGACGAGGATCCCGCGTCCCTGCAGTATGTACGACGCGTTCATTGCGTCGGCGATCGCCTTGTTGATCATGTCGACATACTTCGCTGTCTTTTGTTCTCGTGTCATTTTCGTTTCTCCTCGATCAGCCGATATCCGACGTATATG
Source organism: Clostridiales bacterium (assembly GCA_918244965.1). Lineage (GTDB taxonomy): Bacteria > Bacillota > Clostridia > Christensenellales > CAG-138 > UBA3792. The sequence goes on from CAKJYC010000047.1 coordinate 23,515, forward strand.
TCTTTGATCGCAACCCTCACCGCCGAGAGCACGACTCCTTCCGCTGTCTCTTTGATTCTGTACAGTTCTGCACGCGGCTGCAGATCCGAGATCTTCCAAGCGTTCAACCGCGCAAGCGCGTGCCCTCGATCTTCGCCGACGTAAACGTATTCCGCCATGTCGCCGAGCGTCTTTTTGATCCGTAGATACCATTTCTCGCGCCTTTTCATTTCTCTTCCTTCCTTTTGTTTTTCAAGCCGGTACGCTGTCCGGCTGGTCTTCCGGCATGTCGTCGCTGATCAGGTCGTCGACCGTGCATTCGAGGGCATCCGCTATGCGCTTCGCCTTCTCGACAGAAGGGGAGCTTTTTCTCCATTTCCCGATCAGTGTCGGCTCAACTTTCGCGCGTCGAGCCACCTCGGCAATCGTGATCCCCTTCTGCTCCGCTCTTCGCTTAATCTGTTCGTATACCATTGTTTCACCTCTCTTATTGACAAGCGCGGGAAAATATTCTATACTGTAATTGCGGCTACATCAGAATATTTCCCCGAAGCCTGCCTTTTGCAGGAATATATTCCTGTTGTTTTGGATTATAGTGGAATATATTCGCGTTGTCAAGTCTTATTTTTGGAATATTTTCGTTTTGGAGGCTGAAAAGATGAAAGAACGGATAAAAAGATGTGCAAGGGAGCGCAAGAATATGAGCCTTCCACAACTCGAAACAGCCTTGGGATTTAGTTCTGGTTTGATTTCAAAATGGGATAAATCTTCCCCGTCCATTGATAAGGTTGCAAAAGTTGCAGCTTTCCTTGATGTAACACTTGATTACCTTTTTTATGGTGATTCGCAAGAGCAGCTTGTCTGTCTTGATTCTCGCGAGTATCTCATTGTACGCCAATATCGCGCACTGTCCGATGATCGTAGATCTAATGTGGATCAGTACGTTTCCGATCAGTTTGATTTATCAAAATCCGAAGAAAAGACGGCTGCAAATGCTGCCGAATAATCTGCATCGACGATTACAGGAGTAAAAAGAAATGAGCCAAATTGTAAAAGGAAACAGCATTATCGCCCTGCCGACCGAGTACGTTTGCATTGACATTGAGACAACCGGGCTTGAGCTTTGGAGCGATGCGATCATCGAAATGTCCGCAGCTCGTGTACGTGACGGCGTCGTTACGGATACGTTTACCGAGCTCGTCAAGCTCGGCTATCATCTCCCCGATTTTATAACCGATTTGACCGGGATCACAGATGTAATGCTATCGTCCGCTGATCCCCTTAATGTTGTTTTACCCCGTTTCCTTGATTTTTGCGGTGATTCTGTTATTATTGCGCACAATGCCAGTTTCGATGTGAAATTCATTGCGTTTCAGGCTTCGTTTTACGGGCTTCTCTTCACAAACGATTATATTGACACGCTGCGGCTCGCCCGAAAGCTGTTCCCGGACAAGCAGCATCATCGTTTGTTCGAGGTCGCGCAGTATTGTGGCGTCGACCAGAAACAGCAGCACCGTGCCGAGGCCGATGTGCTGACAACAGTCGCCTGCTATGAGCGGATGCGTGCGATCGCTCTTGCCGATCGCACCGAAGCCGAATTTATAGGGCTTTTCAAACGGCATCAAATCGCGATCTGGGCGATCATGAAGGGCATGCAGCCGCGCGTCACCGATTTTGACGATACGCACCCGTTCTTCGGCAAACGGATCGTCTTTACCGGCGCGCTCTCCCGTATGACACGCAAAGAGGCTGCGCAGATCGTTCTTGACGTCGGCGGGATCCCGGCCGACAGCCTGAATAAAGAAACGAACTACCTTGTGATCGGAAACGAGGACTTTGTCGCGAGCGTGAAAAACGGAAAGACGCAGAAGATGCTCAAAGCCGAACAGATGCAGAAAAAGGGAATTGATATCCAAGTCATGTCGGAGGATCTCTTTTTCGAGATGTTGAGCCTATGAAAACAGCCTATGCTTATGCTCGTTTTTCGAGCGATCGCCAGCGAGAGGAGTCTATCGACGCGCAGCTCCGCGCGATCCGCGAATACTGCGACCGGGAAGGCATCACTATCGTGCATGTTTTCGTTGATCGTGCACAATCCGGCACAACCGACAAGCGCGAAGAATTCCAGAGTATGATCAAGGCAGCCGGGAAAGGTGACGTCGACTATATCATTGTTCACAAGCTGGATCGCTTCGCCCGGAACCGTTTTGACTCCGCCTTTTACCGTCGCGAGCTCAAAAAGCACGGCGTCCGTCTGCTCTCCGTGCTGGAGCGCATTGACGATACGCCGGAAGGCATCATCCTTGAGGCCATGATCGAGGGCTGGAATGAGTATTACAGCGCCAACCTCGCGCGGGAAGTCATGAAGGGGCTGCGTGAGACTGCGCTTCAGTGCAAACACACTGGTGGCCGCCCGCCACTCGGCTACAAGGTCAATCCGGATCATACCTACAGCATCGAGCCGGTCGGTGCGGAGATTGTCCGCACGATCTTCACTGCATATGCGGACGGGAAGAGCTATTCGGAGATCCTGCGCATGCTCGACGGGCAGCGCACCGGATCCGGCGCGCCGTTTGGCAAAAACTCGATCTCCGAGATCCTGCGCAACGAAAAATACACCGGGACGTTTATCTTCAACCGATCGGCGTCGAAGGACGTCGACGGAAAGCGGAACAATCATCGGTCCAAGTCCGACGCCGATATCATCCGCGTTCCGTACGGCATGCCGCAGATCGTCGACGAGCGTCTGTTTGATGCGTGCGCCGCCCGGCTGCGTGACAATCAGCGCAACGGTGCAGGTTCGGCAAAGCGGATCTATCTGCTGTCCGGGCGTCTCTATTGCGGACGCTGCGGCGCGGCCATGTCCGGCGCATCTACCAAAGCCGGGCGCGGCAAGCAGCTATACACCTATTACACCTGCGGCGCGCACACCCGGACCGGCGCTTGTGACATGCCTCGTATCAGCGCAAACCAGATCGACGCCGCCGTGATCAGTGCGATCGCGCAGGTGCTCGCCTTTACGGACGACGATATCCGACGTCTGTATGAGCTTCTCAATGCGTCCGTTCCTGTCGAATCGGACTATATCAAAGGATTGCGTCAAGAGCTTTCTGAAGTGCGCCGGAAGGCTGCGTCGCTCGCGCAGGCGATAACTGACGACCCGATTCCCCTGCTTGTTGATCAGCTTCGAATTCTGGACGCTCGCGAACAGGTGCTTGCAACGTCGATCCGCGCGTCCGAGAGTTCAAGCCTTCGACCATCCCTCGACGATCTAACCGCGTTCTGCAGGCGCGAGCTCGACGTCCGCAATCTTCCGCTGGAGGAGCAGCGCGCGCTCGTGTTCCGCATCGTCGACCGCGTTGTGTTTCGGTCCTATGATGATTTTGACCTGATCCTCCGGGTACCTGTTTCGCCTTCGGATGGTGACGGTCCCGGCAGCTCGCCCGGATCCTGCCCGTCCGGCACGTCTGACCCCTGTTTCGCCTTTGGGCTCATACAATCCGCCTCCACCAGAAAGAAAACAAGGCGTCGTTAACGCCTTGTTTTCTTTATTGCGAACTATGCGGGGGGAGGAGAACCCGGCGCGGGAGTGAATGACGCCGCAGTGCGGCGTCAGAGCCGCGCCGTGACCGAGCCGCAGCGAGAAGCGACTCCCCCCGCCACCGGAAAAAGCCTCGCTTAGGCGAGGTTTTTTCAACGATATTCGCCTTCGGCGAGTGATATTGCTACGCAGTGATATTCGGCTGTGCCGAGTGATATTGCGCTTCGCGCAGTTTGAAAGGCGAATATCATATCACTTTTCGCGTCAGCGAAAAATATCACGTTTGCCGCAAGGCAAACATATCACATCGAGCGTCAGCGAGATATTTCACTATCGGATTTTTCGCCTAAATCAGGGTTCATTTTTTCCCTTCCCCCCTTGCATCCTTGCGGCTGTTATGCTACAATACCGCGCAGTGAGTTCGAAACCATCCTCACGTAAAACAAAACTAAGGGAGCAACAAATGAACAGCAAATCCAAGAATTCGGCACTGTATGTGACGAATGCGGCGGTCATTGCCGCACTCTATGTCGTATTGACATGGATCTCCTCACTCTTCGGCATGTCCAGCGGCGTGATCCAGTTCCGCCTCTCCGAAGTCCTCGTTATCCTTCCGTATTTCACAAGCGCGGCCATTCCCGGTCTGTCGGTCGGATGCCTCATTGCGAACATTCTGTTCGGCACCGGTCCGTGGGATGTCGTGCTCGGAACGGCGGCAACCGTCATCGGCGCGTTCGGGACCTATTTCCTGCGTAAGTGGAAGTGGCTTTCCCCCGTGACCCCGATTTTAGCGAACACGTTCATCATTCCGCTTGTGCTCTTTCTGGATCCCCCCACGCTGGAATGGGCGTACGAAACACTGCAGGGCCTCGGTCTCAATATCCATCCGATCTTCTTCATGGCGGCGACCGTGTTCATCGGCGAGTTCGTCATGTGCGGCGTCGGCGGCATGCTGCTGCTGTTTGCCATTGAAAAGCGCGGTCTTGTACTCGATCGGTTCTCCAAAAAGAAGGTCAAAGAACCGGAAAAGCCGGTCGAATTGCCGGAAGAATAAACCCTTTTACGAATCGCCGCTGCAATGCAGCGGCTTTTCTTTTCCCGTATTCTATAAAAAACGTGATAATACTTGCTTTTTTGGAAACGATCCGCTATAATATATTGGCATTTTGAAATGGAGGCAACTATGAAGAACGAACTGATTGGCAACTGCATCGTGGGTCAGTCGGGCGGTCCGACCGCCGTTATCAACGCAAGTGTGTACGGCGTCATTCGCACCGCTCTGGACGATCCGCATATCAATAAGGTTTACGGCGCAGCGCACGGCATCCGCGGCGTCATCGACGACGTCCTGTACGACATGGGCAAGGAAGCGCCCTATGAGCTCTCCCTGCTGCTCAATACGCCGTCCTCTGCGCTCGGCTCCTGCCGTTACAAGCTGAAGAACTACGAAGAGGACGAATCCGACTATAAGCGCATCCTCGAAGTCTTCAAGAAGTACGACATCCGTTACTTCTTCTACAACGGCGGCAACGATTCCATGGACACCTGCAACAAGATCAGCAAGTATATGCAGCATGTCGGCTACGAGTGCCGCATCATGGGCGTACCGAAGACGATCGACAACGATCTGTACGGCACGGACCACTGCCCCGGCTTCCCCTCCGCCGCACGTTACATCATCAGCACCTGCATGGAGCTGTACCTTGACGCGCGCGTTTACGACAAGCCGATGATCTGCGTGGTTGAGATCATGGGCCGTCACGCGGGCTGGCTCGCCGCAAGCGCAGCCGCCGCGACGTACACCGGCTTTGGTCCCGACCTCATCTATCTGCCGGAGACGGATTTCGACGTCGACGAGTTCATCAGCGACGTCCGCGAGGTCTATGAGGACACCGGCAAGGTCTTTATCGCCGTGTCCGAGGGCATCCACGACAAGACGGGCAAGCTGATCTCCGAGTACGGCTCCGAGAACGCGGTCATCGACTGCTTCGGTCACAAGCAGCTCGGCGGCCTCGCAACAACGCTTGTCAGTATCCTGAGAGAGCATTTTACCGACACGAAGATCCGCGGCATCGAATTCTCCCTGCTGCAGCGCTGCGCGTCGCATGCGGCCTCTCAGACCGATATTTCGGAGTCCTATGAAGCCGGTCGCGTCGCCGTCGAATACGCCGTACACGGCATTACCGATAAGATGGTCGGCTTCCGCCGCAAGACCGATGAGGACGGCAACTACAAGTGCGAGATCAAGCTGATCGACCTCGACGCCTGCGCGAACACCGAGCGCAAGGTCCCGCGCGAGTGGATCAACTCCCGCGGCAACGGTCTTCGCAAGCCGTACATCGACTATCTGCTGCCGCTGATCCAAGGCGATCCGAAGATCCCGCTGCAGAACGGTCTGCCCCGCTTTGCCAACCTCAAGAAGATCAAGGCAAAGCCCCCGCGCAAGATCGAAACCGAAAAAGAGAAATAAGCAACGATCCACGATCCACCGGCGATAACCCGGTGGTTTTTTTATTGTCGAAATGATAACAAAAGGATAACAGTTTTGCGACGTTTCTGTTGCATTTGCATGATATAATAAAGAAAAACAAGGGATATGAGGGATGCGCATGAAAAACAGGATTCTGGTTGTCGAGGACGACGCCGCCATTGCAGAGGCGATCGGGTTGAACCTGATGCTTTCAGAGTACGACTATCGGATCATCGACGACGGCGCGGAGGCCGCACGGTGTCTGGAAAAGGATCATTCGTTCGACCTTGCGCTGTTGGACGTAATGCTGCCGAACCTTGACGGCTTTGCGCTGATGGAGCATATGGAGCGCTACGGCATCCCGGTTCTGTACCTGACCGCAAAGGGCGACCTCAGCTCAAAGATCACGGGGCTTCGGCTCGGCGCGGAGGATTACATCGTCAAGCCGTTTGAGATGCTGGAGCTTCTGGTGCGCATCGAAAAGATCCTTGCGCGGACCGGCAAGCTGAACGCAGTCCTGCGCTATCACGATCTGACCGTCGACGTCAGCAAGCGCACCGTGCAGAAGGCCGGCGAGCAGGTCAGGCTGCAGCCGCTGGAGTTCGATCTTTTAGTCAAGCTGCTGCGCTTCAAAAACTGTACGCTGACGCGCGAACGGCTGCTGAACGAGATCTGGGGCTTTGACTTTGTCGGCGGCACGCGCACGGTCGACATTCACGTTGCGCATCTGCGCAGGAAGCTCGGACCCGATTTGAACATCGTCGCCGTGATGAAGCTCGGCTACCGACTGGAGGACTGAATGCGGCTGAAAACGAGGATCCTGCTCTTTGCAAGCATCATGATCGCTGCTGCGGTCCTTTTGTGCTGTACGCTGATCCTGAAGCTCGTCCGCACCCAGATGGAGCAGGACGCGGCGGAAAAGGCGACGGCCGCGTTTGACGAGGTGTACAGCGACGTGATCCGCTTGGGCAACAGCGTCGACGACCCGGCGTATGCCGATACCTATATGGCATACAAGGTGCGAAAGGCGGACAAGACCGGCACATACACGCTCTCGTACAAGGGGAGTTATCTCATCAACAACGTCGGCTTTTCGCCGGAGCCGTATCTCATCCCCGGCGAAGAAAGCACCGACCCGATGCAGAGCTTTTGCCGCGTGTTCGGCACGCTCTACCACGTCACGGGCCAAACTGTCTATTGCTTCGACCGGTCCTATGTGCTGACAAAGGTCACGGATCTGTCCGGACTGGACGACTATCTCAAATCGCTTGCGTGGCGCTGTGTCGGCATCGGCGCGGCGGTCACGGCGGCGTTTCTTCTCCTTGCATATTTCATTCTGTCCGCGTCGCTGCGCCCGATCAAAACGCTGCAGTCCGGCGCACAGGCGATCGCGTCCGGCAATTACCACACGCGTATCGACGTGAAACGCCGCGACGAGATCGGGCTTCTCTCCGCCGACTTCAACGCCATGGCCGATGCCGTCGAATCGAGCATTGCCGAGCTGAAGGAGCAGAACGCGCGCAAGCAGCAGTTTATCAACGACCTGAGCCATGAAATGAAAACGCCGGTGACGTCTCTGCTTCTCAACAGCGAAACGCTTGTGACGCGCACCGTCACCGAGGAGGACCGGCAGCGCGCGCTTGTGCGCATTCATGAGCAGGCAAAGTGGATCGAGCGTCTTTCGCAAAAGCTGATGCAGCTTGTGCTGCTGCAGGGCGAGATCGAGCTCGTCCCCTCCCCCGTCCGTCCGCTCTTGGACGCCGTGTCCGAAACGGTGCAGGATTCGCTTGCACGCTCACAGATCACGCTGACCGTTGCGTGCGGCGAACAGACGGTCCCGATGGATTTTGACCTGCTGCGCTCCGCGCTCGTCAATCTGATCGAAAACGCAATCAAGGCGTCCGAGCCGGGATCCACGGTCGAGCTGATCGCCGAGGACCATGCGATCGTTGTGCGCGATCACGGCCGGGGCATTCCGAAGGACGAGATCGCACGCATCACCGAGCCGTTCTACATGGTCGACCGTTCGCGCTCCAAGCGCCTCGGCGGCAGCGGGCTCGGCCTTGCGCTCGTGCAGCGGATCGTCGATGCGCACCGCGCCGTCCTTTCGATCGAAAGCGAAGCAGGCCGCGGTTCTTCATTCTTTATCCGCTTTTCCGACACAGTTTGATAACCGTTTGGAAACAGGTTGGCAACGACTTTGCGATTCCGTCCCGGTATACTGTAGGCAAACAGAAAGGAGAAATCTGCCATGAAAAAGCATGTTTCGATTTGGGCGGTCCTTGTTTGCCTGCTGTTTGCTGCCTGTCAGCCGACGCCGGAGCAGCCGGTCGTGGTGCAGAAGGACACGGAACGGCTGGTCGACACGGTCGTTGCGCAGAGCCTGGCAAACGAACCCGGCGAAGAGAACACAAATACGGAAACGGAGCCGTTTCGCATTGCGCCGGTTTCCGAGCGGTTTACCTACGATTACACCGGTGAGAACGGGCTTGTAAAGATTCATGCGGACGCCGACGTGAAAACGCCGGACTCCGGCACGATCCCGATGACGCGCGTCGAAGCTACGCTCTTTTCCGACGCGTTTGCAAAGCAGGTATTCGATTACGTCTATCAGGGCAAGCAGGTGTACATTCAGCAGCATGGGCCGAAAACGAAGGCCGTCATCGCCAACGAGCTTGCCTATTATCAGCAGATCGCCAACAACGGCACGTGGGCGGAGGCCGGTATGGTCGATGCGCAGGAGGTCGACGAGATCATCGAACAGTTGAAGGAGCTGTACCCGAACGCGCCGGAAACGGACACCACGGTACCCATCCCAGCCGACGGTTCCTTGACGGCCGAAACGTACTTCGGCATTGAGGAAGAAAAGCTCGAAATCGACGACGAGCTTGCGTTTTTGGAGATTCACAGATGTAAGGCTCACCAAACCTCATCGCTCTCTTATACCAGAGGCAATCTCGACACCATGATCGGGTATGAGGAAAGCGGCGATGGCTCGCGCGCATTTGTACACTGGTATTCGGAATACGATTCCTATCGGCCGGACGTCGCCGACGATACGAAGGCCTACGGTCAGGCGTATTCTCCGAAGGAAGCAGCGGAGCTCGGCCTCAAATTCTTCCGCGATCTCGGCATTACCGACGTCGCCCCGCGCGACATCTGCTATCTGTATGTTGCACATCCGTCCGGGCAGGCGAAGACGCTGTATTTGATCGAATACGTCCGCACGGTCGACGGGAATCCGGTTGCGTTTGTCCCGTTGACGCAGCAGCAATGGGACTATGAGGCGACGGCTCTCCCCTGGCAGTATGAATCCATCCGTGTGATGGTGGACGACGAAGGATTGAAATCCGTCAGCTGGCAGAACCCGATCGAGGTGACCGCGGTCGTTTCCGACAATGTCAAGGTCATGTCGTTTGAGGAGGCCGCGAACATCTTTCGCTCCATGTGCAGCACCGTATATGAGCCGCAGAAGACGTCCTTCGATTGGGAAACGCACATCGACGTCAACGTGGACCACGTCGAGCTTTCCCTTTTGCGCATTCGTGAGCAGAACGCGGAGGGCAAGAACGGTCTGTACGTTCCGGCATGGCTGTTTTACGGGCAGGATGTCTATACATTCGGCGAATACACGGCGCCGGACTTTTCCAAGCCGTTTACGCGGGTGCTGTTCGCGATCAATGCGGTCGACGGCTCGATCATCGATCTGAGCAAGGGCTATTGAGGAGGCGCAAATGAAACGAATCTCCGTCATACTGATCGCGCTTCTTCTGCTTGCGGCCTGTCAGCCGACCCCGGAGCAGCCGGTCGTGGTGCAGAAGGACACGGAACGACTGGTCGATACGGTCTTGCATCAAAGTCCCGAAGGCACGGCGCCGACCGACGTGGTGACCGATGCGGTGACCGACGCGCCGGGCTTTGTCAAGTCGGAAGAGCATTATACCTATGATTATCAGAGCGGCAACGGCAGATTGACGATCCATGCTGACGCCGACGTATATCTGCCCGCGAGCGGCCGCATCTCCATGGCGCGGGTGTGCGAAAGCGGCTTTTCGGACGAATGGGTCAAGACGGCGTTCGACCGCATCTTTCGGGGCGAAACGGCATACAGCACCTTCCCCGGGCATGCGCCGTCCAAGGCGGATATTGCGCGCGACATCGCGTACTATCAGGAGCTTTTGGATTCCGGGCGCTTGGACGAAGAGAAGGAAATGGACGAGGATGAGGCCCTTGCGTTGATCGAAGAGCTGAAGGAGCAGTACAAGGATGCGCCCGACGAACGGACGGAGATCCCCCCTGAAATCGCCGACGGTTCGGTGAAAACACAAACAAACGATACCGAAATCGGCACGACCGTCAATCGGCGCATGCTAGCGTACAACGATGCGCATTCCGTCACGTTCAGCGAATTCGACAATTCTGTCGGTATTCCGTTGGGTTCGGCCTTCACCTACAACCGCGGGACGTGGGAAAACGCGTTGAGCTTTAGCGGCGGCTTGGAGGGGTATTCTATTGAAAACTGGTATAAGCCGTACCAAAGGGTTCCGGTGTATGCGGATGAAACAGATTGCCGCTGCGGGCAGCAAACCTCCCCCGCCGACGCGGTTCAGGCATGCAAAGATTTCCTTGCCATACTCGACGTCACCGACGTGACGCCGTGCCGCCGCTGCACGCTGTATACCGCGACGGTTGACGATCGGGTGAAATCACTGTACATCATCCATCTTGTACGGACCGCAGCGGGCTCCCCCGTCGCCTATGTCCCATTGATTCAGGGAGAAAGCTACAATAAGTTCAGCCTGCCTTGGATGTACGAGCAGATCACCTTCTTCGTGGACGACGAAGGCGTACTGCTGTTCGATTGGTACAGCCCCGTTAAGGTGAAGGAGGTCCTTTCGACCGACGTGCAGACGATCCCGTTCGAGGAGGCAGCGAGCATCTTTGAGAACATGTGCTGTATCACGTATGAAGCGCAGACGACAAAGACGTACAACGAATCGGCATACTTCGATCTGTACGCCGACGAGGTCGAGCTTTCGATGATCCGCATCAGGGAGCAGAACAGCGAGGCCAAGACCGGGCTGTACGTGCCCGCGTGGGTGTTCTACGGCAAGGTCGTCAAGCAGTATGGCGAACACCGGGACCTCTCCCCGGACGGATATGCGACCGTCATTCTGTTCGCGATCAATGCGATCGACGGCAGCATCATCGACGTGTATAACGGGTTCTGAGGAGGTGCGGTCATGAAACGATTTGTAATCATTTTCATTGCGTTGTTGCTGCTTGCGGCCTGTCAGCCGACGCCGAAGCAGGACTATATTGTGAACCGCGCGGAGGAGCAGGCCCCCGCGGAGATCGAAGTGTCGGCCCAAACCGTCGAGCCGATCTCCGTCCCCGCGCATGCTGCCGACAAACAGGACCCGACCGAACACGTCACGGTGATCGTCGATGCGGACGTCGAATTTGACCCGAGCGCGGCGCATCCGCTGATCGAGGTCGATCCGCTCAATGTCACGCAGAACGACACCGTCGTTTCGGCGCTTCTGAAAACCGCCGGCTCCGGTGCTGCGCTTTATGAGGCGTGGCCGGAAACGAAGGACGAAGTCGGCGCGCTTCTGCGCGCCGCGCTCCAGTACGACGGATCGCTCGGTTCGCTCGTGGCGCTCGACAAACAGACGATCGACGATCTGGAGCGACGGTATCAAAACGCGCCGGAATCGCCGGAGAAGATCCGTGCGGACCGGTTGGAGACCGGGAAGAACTATTATCTGGAGCGTTCGGACGGCGAAATCTTCCGGCTCAATGTCAATTTTGAGCCGAACAGCTTGTATTATGCGCGCGGCACGGAGTTCACGGAGGAGTACTATCCCGCATCTTTTTTAGATGATTGCCTTGATTCCGGCTCAACCGTCACGCTTGCCGAGCCGAAGATGTCCGAAGCGGACGCGCAGAAGATCGCAGAAGCGTTCATGCAGGCGCTCGGCGTCGAATGCGACTGTCTTCTCAAAACGGAGCGCGGCTTTTCGATGCGCTGTTACGCGATCGGAGAGACGTTCTGGGTGTTCTACTTCGTTCGCTCCATCGGCGGCACGCCCTCGATCGACCGGCCGGGCAGCTTTATGACCGGGCTCGACACGCCGAGCAGCATCGGCGCTCCGTGGAATGTCGAATCCGCAACGGTCTATGTCGGCACGGACGGCGTGGTATGCGCAAACCTTTGGGGGCTTGCGAAGGCGGCGCAGGTTACGGTCAAGAATGCGCAGCTTTGCGCGTTCGACAAAGTACTCGACGCGGGAATCCGGCAGATCGGCTACCTGCACGACGGCGCGATGAACTGCCCGCACCACACCTATACCGTGACGGACGTGAAACTGCGCTACGGCATGCAGGCGAAGAAGGACAACATTTCCGCCGGGGTCTATCAACCGATGTGGGAATTCACCTATACGGACGTCGACAGTCCTGATGAAAAGCCGAAATCGCTCTATATCTCGGCGCTTTCCGGCGGATATGTTGAGCCGCGCTGCACGGTGAAGAGCCTGATGCGGTATGCGGACTGACCGGCATTCAGATGTGTAAAGATGTCAAAGGAGAATTGTATGAAGAGAACACTTGCAATCCTGTTGTCGCTGCTCCTTCTTGCGGCCTGTCAGCCGACGCCGGAGCAGCCGGTCGTGGTGCAGAAGGACACGGAACGGCTGGTCGATACGGTCGTCAACCAAAGCCCCGACGGTACGGCTTCGGCCGACACGGTGACCGACGCGCCGGGCTTTGTCAAGTCGGAAGAGCATTATACCTATGATTATCAGAGCGGCAACGGCAGATTGACGATCCATGCTGACGCCGACGTATATCTGCCCGCGAGCGGC
>CAKJYC010000048.1 GCA_918244965.1 Clostridiales bacterium
CCTTCGACGACTTCAAAAACCAACTCGCCGTTCGTCAGCGGCAGTACAACAATTTCCCCATGCGACCCCTACTTTGGCACTCGCCCAAGGACACGCTCTTTTCATTCCCTCACTTTGTCACATATCATTGACAAACCTACAGAAAAATGCCGCAGGGCGATATGCGCTTGCGGCTCGGAACACCTCATCCGCCTCGTTCCTCGGCACCTTCCCCTCAAGGGGAAGGCTCATACAGAGGCTTCTCCTTGAGGAGAAGCTCCGCCGAAGGCGGTGATGAGGTGCTGCGTCTTGACAGGAAGCCGCGGTCGACCTCCCGAACGAATTGCGGCTGCGCCGCATGAAAAAAAAGACCCCGAAGGGTCTAAAGATCGTCTGCGTCCTGGACCGGCCGGATGCCGTCCTGCGGGACGCCGGTGTAGCTGCCGGTCACGTCCGATGGAACGGTGACCGTGCGTTTGGGGACGTAGCGGATGCGCTGTCGTTCCTTTCGCATGTCAGTCCTCTTCCGGGCCGTACCAATCGTCGTCGCTGCGGTTGCGCTGGCTGTCGCCGTCGCGGTTCGAGTCGGCACGCTTGCGCTCGTTCGGGTTGCTCCTGCGGTTTCTGTCCGTCTCACGCTTTGCTTCGTCTGAAAAGTTCATGTGTTTCCTCCGTATTGAGATTACCGGTTCGCCGGCAATGCTATTGTGTGCGCTTTGCCGCTGCTTATGCGCGCGCCGAAAAAATCGAAATTCGCATCTTGTGCATCGCGCGTGTTCGCGTTATAATTAGATATTATTTTGAAAACCCGATCGGAGATTCCTCCGAGGAAAGGATGCAATATGGAAGAACGGAGCAAGAATTTCATCGAGGAATTCGTCGAAGAAGACCTCAGGACCATGAACCGGCCTGTCAAGACGCGTTTCCCGCCCGAGCCGAACGGCTATCTGCACATCGGCCACGCGAAGGCGCTGACCGTCGATTTCGGCATTGCGGAGGAATACGGCGGCACCTGCAACCTGCGCTTTGACGACACGAACCCCACCAAGGAGGATGTCGAGTACGTCGAGGCCATCAAGGAGGATATCCACTGGCTGGGCTTTGAATGGGATCAGCTCCGGTTCGGCTCGTCCTACTTCGATCAGTGCTATGAATTGGCGGTCAAGCTCATCAAGGACGGCAAGGCGTACGTCGACGATCTTTCAAAGGACGAAATGCGCGAATACCGCGGCACGCTGACCGAGCCCGGCAAGAACAGCCCGTGGCGCGATCGCTCCGTCGAGGAAAACCTCGACCTCTTTGAGCGCATGAAGAACGGCGAGTTCCCGGACGGCGCAAAGACGCTGCGCGCCAAGATCGACATGGCAAGCCCGAACATCAACATGCGCGATCCCGCGATGTACCGCATCCTGCACATCGCGCACCATCAGACCGGCGACAAGTGGTGCATCTATCCGATGTACGACTTCGCGCACCCGATCCAGGACGCGATCGAGGGCGTGACGCATTCGCTGTGCTCGCTCGAATACGAGGCGCACCGCCCGCTCTATGACTGGGTCGTGAACGCCTGCGGGTTCGACCCGAAGCCCAGACAGATCGAGTTCGCGCGGCTGAACCTCACCAACACGATCATGTCGAAGCGCTACCTTCGGCGGCTTGTCGAGGAACACTTTGTTTCCGGCTGGGACGATCCGAGAATGCCGACGCTGTGCGCCATGCGCCGCCGCGGCTACCCCGCCGCCGCCGTGCGCGACTTTTTGGCCCGCATCGGCGTGGCGAAAGCGGATTCCGTCGTGGACACCGCGATGCTTGAACATTGCGTGCGCGAGAACCTGAACGCGAACGCGCCGCGGCGCATGGCGGTCACCGAACCGCTGAAGCTCATCATCGACAACTGGGAGCCGGACCGCTTCGAGACCGTCGAGATCGAGAACAACCCGAACGATCCGGACGCGGGCACGCACACGGTGCGCTTCGGCCGTGAACTCTGGATCGAGCAGAGCGACTTCATGGCCGAGCCGGTCAAGAAGTTCTTCCGTCTGAAGCCGGACGGCGAGGTGCGTCTGAAGGGCGCGTACATCGTGAAGTGCGTCTCGTGGAAGACCGAAGCGGACGGAACCGTGTCCGAAGTCCACGCCACCTACGATCCCGAAACGCGAAGCGGCGCCTGCGAACGCAAGGTCAAAGGCACGCTGCACTGGGTCCCGGTCTGCGACGCGATCCCCGCCGAGCTTCGCCTGTACGGCCCGCTGATGCGCGACGCCGCCGAGGGCGAGGAGGTCGACGACTTCACCGCGCTTCTCGATCCGAATTCGCTCGAAGTCAAGCAGGGCTTTATCGAACCGGCGCTCAAAGAAGCCAAGGTCGGCGAAGCGTTCCAATTCGTGCGCATGGGCTATTTCGCAAAGGATCCCGATTCGACCGAAGAGCATCCGGTGTTCAACCGCGTCGTCGGTCTCAAGGATTCGTTCAAGATTCAGTAAGGAGATTGCAATGGAAGTTCGTACCAGATTTGCCCCGTCCCCGACGGGCTATATGCACCTCGGCAACCTGCGCAGCGCGCTCTATACCTACCTGTTCGCCAAGGCGAACGGCGGCAGGTTCATCCTGCGCATCGAGGACACCGACCAGGCACGCTTCGTGCCCGGCGCGGTCGACGTGATCTACCGCACGCTCAAGAGCATCGGCATGCAGTGGGACGAAGGTCCCGACATCGGCGGCGATTACGGTCCCTATGTGCAGAGCGAGCGCAAGAGCATGTATCTGCCGTACGCCGAGCAGCTTGTCAAGGCCGGAAAGGCGTACTACTGCTTCTGCACCGAGGAGGAGCTTGCCGCACGCCGCGAGGAAGCGGCCGCGCGCGGCGAGACGTTCAAGTATGACAAGCACTGCCTGCACCTCTCCGAAGAGGAAGTGCAGCGCCGTCTTGCAGCCGGTGAGCCGTACGTCATCCGCCAGAACGTGCCGGAGCACGGCGAAGCGTCGTTCGACGACGTGCTGTACGGCCATATCGCGGTCGACTGCGCCGATCTCGACGACATGATCCTGATCAAGGCGGACGGCATGCCGACCTACAACTTTGCAAACGTCATCGACGACCACACGATGGGCATTACGCACGTCATGCGCGGCAACGAGTACCTTTCGAGCACGCCGAAGTACAACCTGCTGTACGACGCGTTCGGCTGGGAAAAGCCCGTCTACATCCATATGACGCCGATCATGCGCGACGCGTCGCATAAGCTCAGTAAGCGCGACGGCGACGCATACTTTGAGGACTACCTTGCAAAGGGATATCTGAAGGAAGCGATCGTCAACTATGTGGCGCTCCTTGGCTGGAACCCCGGCGACGAGCGCGAGTTCTTCACGATTGACGAGCTGATCGCGGCGTTCTCGGTCAACGGAATGTCTAAATCCCCCGCCATCTTCGACGTGAACAAGCTGACGTGGATGAACGCGGAATACGTCCGCCGCCTCACGCCGGAGCAGTTCACCGAATACGCCCTGCCCTACTATGAGAAGGCGGGCGTGAACGCGGCGCACGCGGAGCTTCTTGCGCGCATCCTGCAGCCGCGCACCGAGATCTTCACACAGATTCCGGAAATGCTGGACTTTATCGCCTCGCTTCCCGACTATGACGCGGAGCTGTTCACGAACAAGAAGAGCAAGACCAACCCGGAGATCGCAAAGCATGTGCTCGAAATCGCGATCGCGGCGCTCGAAGCCCTTCCCGCGTGGGAGGAGCAGCCGGTGCACGACACGCTTTTAGGCCTTGCCGAGAAGGAAGGCATGAAGAACGGCACGATGCTGTGGCCGGTGCGCATTGCGCTCGCGGGCAAGCAGGTCACACCGGGCGGTGCAAGCGAGATCGCGATCCTTTTGGGCCGTGAGGAATCGCTGCGGCGGCTGCGGCTCGGCCTTGAAAAGCTCGGTTAAGGAGGAACGGATATGAAGCTGGGTGTCATCGGACTGCCGAACGTCGGCAAGTCCACGCTGTTCAACGCCATCACCCGCGCAGGCGCGCAGGCGGCGAACTATCCGTTCTGCACGATCGAGCCGAACGTCGGCGTCGTCTCCGTACCGGATCACCGGCTCGACGTGCTTGCCGACATGCATCATCCCGAAAAGTACACGCCCGCGGTCATCGAGTTCGTCGACATCGCGGGGCTCGTGCGCGGCGCATCCCGCGGCGAGGGCTTGGGCAACAAGTTCCTGTCGCACATCCGCGAGGTCGACGCCGTGGTGCACGTCGTCCGCTGCTTTGACGACGACAACGTTGTGCATGTGGACGGCAGCGTCAACCCCGCGCGCGACGCCGAGACGATCAATCTGGAGCTGATCTTCGCCGACATGGAGACCGTCGAGAAGCGGATCGACCGCCAGCAGAAGATGGCAAAGAGCGGCGACAAGAAGCTGCTCGTCGAGATCGACCTCTTGAAGCGCATCTACGACCATCTTGAAAGCGGCAAGCCCGTCCGCACGTTCGAGGCGGACAAGGACGAGCAGGAGGCGATCAAAGGGCTGTTCCTTCTGACCTCCAAGCCGGTCATCTATGTCGCGAACGTCAGCGAGGACGACCTCGGCGGCGAGCCGAACGACTATGTAAAGGCGCTCTATGAGATCGCAAGGAACGAGGGTGCGGAGGCGATGACCGTCTGCGCGAAGCTCGAAGAAGAGGTTGCGGAGCTCGATCCGGACGAAAAGCAGGCGTTCCTCGAAGAGATGGGCGTGCATGAATCCGGTCTCGATCAGCTCGTCAAGGCGTGCTACCGGCTTTTAGGTCTCATCAGCTTTCTGACCGCCGGTCCGAAGGAGGTCCGCGCATGGACGATCACGAAGGGCACGAAGGCGCCGCAGGCCGCCGGCAAGATCCACAGCGATTTCGAGCGCGGCTTCATCCGCGCCGCCGTCGTCCCGTACGAAACGCTCGTCGAGAACGGCTCGATCGCGGCCTGCAAGGAAAAGGGTCTCGTCCGCTCCGAGGGCAAGGAATACGTCATGCAGGACGGGGATGTCGTCGAATTCTTCTTCAACGTATAACGAACGCGGCGAGGTTCACCCGCCGTTTTGTTTGAAAGGAGCAACATGAAGCAGTTTGAAACCGAACTGCCGGAAAGATACCGGCAGGTGTATGAAATTGACGCAAAGGACGGAAAGACCGGCGTGATCCTGAATATCGTCGCGCTGCTGTTCGGCGTCCTCGTCTTTCTGCCGTTCGTGTTTGCGATCGGTTTCCGCACGCTATTCAATCCCGAAGCCCGCAGCCGCTACTGGCTGATGCTCGGCACGTATTTCGGCGGTTATCTCCTCTATATCGTCCTGCACGAGCTCGTGCACGGCGCGGCGTATAAGCTGCTGACGCGCCGCAAGCTGACGTTCGGATTCGCGATGACCGTTGCGTACTGCGGCGTTCCGGATATCTACGTATACCGCAAAGCGAGCCTGATCGCGACGCTCGCGCCGTTCGTCGTCTTCACGGTCCTCTTTCTGCCGCTTGCGCTGTTCGTGCGGACGCCGGGGCTGCGGATCGCGTTTATTCTGCTGTTCTGCTCGCACGTCGCGGGCTGCGTCGGCGACCTGTACGGCGCGGCGCTGATGCTGTTCCGCTTCCGTGATCCGAAGCTTCTGGTGCGCGACACCGGTCCGAAGCAGACCTATTATCTGCCCGAATAACAAAAACCGCCCGAGCGATCGGGCGGTTTTCCTGTTTGGGTTCAGTTTTGTTTTTGTAAGGTTCCGATAAAGTGCCGTAAGATCGCCTTTCGGGTGACGATGCCGATGAACATGCCGCGGTCGTCGACCACCGGGACGAAGTTCTGCTCCGTCACGCGCTGCAAAAGGTCCTCGATCGACGCGAAGGCCGACACCGGCGGGTTGAAGCCCTGCCGCACGACGTCCATCAGGCGCACATGCTCCCAATCCTTCTGCGTGTCCTCCTTGAGCACCGCCCGCAAAAGGTCGCCCTCGGACGCCGTTCCGCAGTAGTGCCCCTCCGCGTCGATGATCGGGATCGCGCTGCGTCCCGACGAATTGAGCTTTTCCACCGCCTGCCGAAGCGTATAGTCGCTGTGCAGCACGCACACATCGCACTTCGGCGTCAGGAAGAACAACAGGTTCATTTGAATCTCCTTTCCGTCTTTCGGTATAATTATACACGGTTCCTGTCCTGCGGTCAATGCGCCGACGCGAAAAATCACAGTTTTGTAACAAATGTCACAGTATCGACGAAATGTGCAGCGTGATCGTGTTTTGCGGGAAGATGGTATCTTCCCTTACGGGGTCGTTTATGCCGTAGGGGCGGATATAATCCGCCCGTTTGTTGGACTGTTTCTTGACGGGGCGCCCTTGCACAAGGAGGGCCAGATATCCCCCTTGACAGATTGGTTTATCCATGATAAACTAAACGCAGGTTTATTGAGAGTAAACCAAAGGAGGTAGTGCATATGACCGAATTGGGCGAGGTTCAAGCACGGTTTGCGGATATCGTCTGGGCAAACGCGCCGATCCCCTCCGGGGAGCTTGTGAAACTCTGCGAGCGTGAGCTCAACTGGAAAAAGCCCACGACCTACACGGTGCTGCGAAAGCTCTGCGAAAAGGGCCTGTTTACCAACACCGACGGACTTGTGCGGGCGATGATCACACGCGAACAGTTCTATGCCGAACGCAGCGGGCAGTTTGTGGAGGAGAGCTTTTCCGGCTCGCTTCCCGCATTCATTGCCGCATTCACGAAGAACCGTCCGCTGTCCGATGCGGAGGCGGATGAGATCCTGCGCATGATCGAAGCCTACCGAAAGGAGCATGAATCATGAGCAAGCTGTTTCTGCATTTTCTGAACATCAGCATCACGGCGGGCTGGATCGTGCTGATCGTCGTGCTTTTGCGCTTCGTGCTGAAAAAAGCGCCGAAGTGGACGCGCGTACTGCTGTGGGGCCTTGTCGCTTTGCGGCTGCTTTTGCCCGTGTCGATCGAGAGCGTGACGAGCCTTGTGCCGAGCGCTGCGACCGTTTCGGTCGAGCCGGTCACGCAGCCGTCCGAGATGCAGTCCTCCCCTGTCGTTTCGGAACGCATCGTGATCGAGACCGGCATTCCCGCCGTCAATCGCGTCGTCAATCCGCCTGCGGAAACGGCGGTGAAAAGCGCCGACACCGTTGCGACGCTGAAAACTGTCGCGGGCTGGGTGTGGCTTGCGGGCGTCATCGGCATGCTGCTGTACGCCGCGATCAGTTATCTTGTTCTGCGGCACAGGGTCCGCGCCTCGCTGCGCGTGGAAAAGGGCGTCTATGTGTGCGACGGGATCCGCGATCCGTTTATCCTCGGTCTGCTGTTCCCGAAGATCTATCTGCCCTCCGGCACGGACGAAACGACCCGCGGCTATGTCCTTTCGCACGAGCGCGCGCACTTGAAGCGCTTCGATCACATCTGGAAGCCGCTTGGCTTTTTGCTGCTTTCGGTCTACTGGTTCAATCCGCTTCTGTGGCTTGCCTATATCCTGCTTTGCCGCGACATCGAGCTTGCGTGCGACGAGAAGGTCGTGAAGGACCTCGACGATGCGGGCAAGGCCGCCTATTCCGAAGCGCTCCTGGCCGTCAGTGTCTCCCGCCGTTCGATCGCCGCCTGTCCCCTTGCCTTCGGCGAGACCGGCGTGAAAAGCCGCGTCAAGTCCGTTCTGAACTACAAAAAGCCCGCGTTCTGGATCATTCTGGTCGCGATCCTCGCCTGTATCGCGATCGCCGTGTGCTTTCTGACCGTGCCGAAGAGGCAAAACGGCACCTATGTCGGCACATGGGAGTTTTCGAAGCTCATCGGAGAGGGACAGGAGTTTGACGCTGCATTCCTCGCCATGTTCGGTATGGACAAGGATACGATCGTCCTCAATGCGGACGGGACCGGCAGACGGACCCTTGTGACCGGCAGCGAGACAGAAGAATGGCCGGCGACCTACACTGCGGACGGGAACAAGCTGACGATCGAATTTACCATGTCCGGCAAATACGAATATCGGACCACGGAAACCGCAGTCTACGATCCAAAAAATGACACGCTGTCCCTTGTCAGCGAATACGAAACCTATGTTTACACGCGCGTCGGAAGCGATCAGCCGGTGTCCGGCGACTCGCTGATCCTCGACCGGCTGGTCGGCGTCTGGAGAACGGACGGCATCAAGCTGTCCCCCGATGATCCCGGTCTGCTTTCCGGCACGCTGACCTTCCGCAAGGACGGCAGCGCAAGTCTGGACCTCTCAACAAACGGCAGACCCATGCAGGAGGAATGTACGTTCACACTGAACGGCAATACGATCGAGCTGATTTCCGGCGGTCAATCGTCGCCGGTCTCCTACGATCCCGCGCATGACACGCTCTCCCTTCCCATCATGAACGTCGGCATCCTGACCTTCCGGCGTACGGATGAACCGATGCCGGACCTGAACGACGCGTCGCTCTGCACCGTCTGGAGTCTGACCGCGATCGAAGCGCCGGACGGTCGCCGGGATTCTCCCGCGGTCATTCTGATGGAGGACTATCTGGAGTTTCGCTCGGACGGCACCGTGCATTTCATTGAGCGGAATCAGGAGAATTATACCGAGGACACGCTGCCCTACACGCGCAGCGGCAACACCGTCACGATCGACGGGACGCCCCTTCTCTACGATCCCGAAAGCGGCGAGCTGCGACGTTCCGATCCGGATCCGGACGATATTGCGGTTTGGGTCTTCACGCGCACGCCGAATGCCGACCTGCCCCTGACGGAAGCGACCTTCGTCGGCGTATGGAAGGTGACTTCCATGCACATTGACGACGCGTATGTGACGGAGGACGAAGCCTACCGGCAGTACCGTGAACTGACCGTTGAACTGTACCGTTCCGGCAAAGCCAGCATCCGCGGTGCAGACGGCTTGCGCGAATCCGGTTATACATGGAGCATTGACGGGGACGACGGCGTCAGCGATATTGCGATCCGGCTGCATGATGCAGCGGCGAATACTGACCTGTTCCTGTCCTGGAGCAACGATCTGCTCGGTATTTTTGCGGCGGATCTGTTTGACGGTACAGATCCGGACCTCTATCTGACGCTTGCGCGTGATCCGCTGACGCCGCTTCCGTCGGAGGAGATCGGCGTCTCGCTGGAAACGACATCCGAACCGACAAAGAGCAGCGATCTGTCGAAAGAACAGGCGGACGCCTTTGTCAGCGGGCTATCGGTCGAATTTGAGGATGGCGCCCCCTATGGCTGCGATCTTGTATGCTATATCGACGGTTTCGGAAAGTGTCTGAACATCGGAGATCCCGAAGCGTACAAATCCGCTTCCCTACGGTTTGAGCCGACGGAAGAACGCATTAAGCCCATATACCCGCACTTTACCTATGCAAAAATTCTTTCCGTGGGAGATCGGGAATACTATCTCGGCAATATCCGTGTATCAAAAAGTGACGATCAGATGCGCGAGAACGAATTCTGGGATACGGACCGTCCCGATGCCGATGCTTCGATCTTTGTGACGGTCGATTCCTCCATGATGGAACGCAACCGAGCATGCCCCGAGCGTGTTTGCGTGATCAAAGCGTTTGACGCCGAAAAGCGAGAAGTGACCATATCCTTTGCAGAGCTTGACAAACCGGAAGAAGACGGCTATCCGGCGACCGTCAATTATGATGCGGTTGAGGAAGAAACATACACATTTCGTGTCACGGACGATACGATGCTTTCGCTGATCGTTGATTATCAAGTTCTTGTAAAGTCGGATCGTTTCTTCCGGTATCTCGAGGAGTTCCAATGGTATCTGAACGGCATAGGCTATGACGAAGATGATTATGGAATCGGGTTCTGGATCGGCTTCGACGGCGACGCGCTTCTGTATCTTTGCGAAGTGTACGAGGAGTGAATCCTGACGCATTTTCGCGAATCCCGCCGCCTGTGTATGGGCGGCGGTTTTTCGTTCATGCTATGGGCGAGGTGATGAAAATGAAACTGACCGAAAAAGAAAAACTGCTTCTGAAGGATCTCAAAAACTCCGAGGAGATCTGCATCGAAAAGTACGGAACCTATGCCGAACGCGCCGAGGATCCGGAGCTAAAAACCCTGTTCGAGACGATCCGCGGCCACGAGCTCAAGCATCTTCAGACCATCGAGTCGCTGATGCAGGGCACGGTCCCGATGATGGGCGGCGGGAATCAGCAGCAACAGAATCAGCAGAGCGGTTCCCCCTGCTGCGGCGAGTGCGACCGCAAGATGAGCAAGAACGACGAGTACCTGGTGCGCGACGCGCTGGACACCGAAAAGCATGTCTCGTCCGTGTACGACACCTGCATCTTCGAATTCACCGACGCCGGCGCGCGCGACGCGCTGAACCACATCCAGAAGGAAGAGCAGCAGCACGGCAAAAGCTTATACGATTACATGAGCTGCCACGGTATGTGCGCGTAAGATGATGCACGGGACGCCTTTCATGGCGTCCCGCATATATTCCGTGGGGTTTCCGTCCGGAAAACCGTCATTCATGCCGAAAGACAATTCATAGGGGATGTGAAAAAACGAAGCCGTTTCTTTACATCCCCTTTTATTTACCCGATCTTGATATACGTTTTGTACACATATCCGGTCTTGCCGTGATAGTCGATCCTGATCCAGTTGCCGGAGCGGCCGTGCACGGTGAACGTCTCGCCGTTCTTGGCGGTGCCGAGGAGCTTCGAATCCGTCGTTGCCTTTTGCCGGACGTTGACCTTGGTTTTGCAGGTGATCGTGCCGGTCTTGCCGTCGATGTCCTCCTCCGGCTCGATGAGCTTTACGAATTTCTTATGTACAAAGCCCGCTTCGCCGTCCTTATAGTCGATCTTGACCCAGTCGCCGCTCGTTCCGAGCACCTCATAGATCGCGCCTTTCGCCGCCGTGCCGAGGAGCTTCGAGTTTGACGTCGCCTTTTCGCGCACGTTCACGCACGTCTTGCAGTTGACGATCTTCGCGGTCTTGCCCGATACCGGCGTCTCGCTTCCCTCGTCCTTCAGCTTGATGTAGGACTTGTACACATAGCCGTCCTGCTCGGACGTGTATTGGATCTTGACCCAGTTGCCCGCCTTTGCGAGGACCTTATAGGTTGCGCCCTTCTTCGCGGTGCCCAGGAGCTTTGCGCTGCCGGTCGCCTTCTCGCGCACGTTTGCCGAATTCTTGACGTTGACGATCGTACCGACCTTGCCGGTGATCTCCGTATCGTCCGGTTCGCCCTCGATCTTGACGTATGTGTTGTACACATACCCCTCCTTGCCCTCGAAGTCGATCCTGACCCAGCTGCCGAACACGCCGATCACGTCGTACGTCTCGCCCTTCTTGGCCGTGCCGAGCAGCTTCGAGTGCGTCGTCGCCTTTTCGCGCACGTTCACACACGTCTTGCAGTTGACGATCGTGCCCTTCTGCTCACCCTTGCGCGTATCCGTCTCCGTCTGCACCGTGCTTTCCTCCGCCATTGCCGCCGCGGGCAGCGCCGATACCAGCAGCAGCGCCGCCAGCACCAGCCCCAACCATTTCTTCATTCCGTTGACCTCCTTCCGCCTTGCGGCTTGCTTTCACTTATATAGACGGTTGAACCCTGCATTTGGCTGCATTTTCCTCCCGTCGATTCCATGATAGCGCGCGAATGCGTTATTTTTGTCACAAAAGCATGTCGGAGATGTCACAAAGTTGTAAAATGTGGAAGGGACGGTTCAGCGCTCCGTTTTGCGCGCTTCGGACGCCTGCCGGCAGAATGCCGCGATCGCCTTTTCAACAAACGCCGCCGTGCCCTCGCCGCCCGCGCGGTCGATGTTCTCCGTAAAGCGCGCGTCCGCGATGTACATCTGTCCGAGACCCGAAAGGATCTCATCGGTGCAGGGATAATAGTTTGCGCTGATGCAGTCCTGCAGCGCCCGCACCTGTGCCTGCGCCGCGTCGGACGCCGGATCACCGTCCTTCAGCGCGCCGAAGTCGCGAAAGATCGCCGCCATCTGCGCCGCGCCGTCCTGCGGGCTGCCGTTCGCCTCATACGCACGATACGCCGCCGTATCGCCCCAACGGGCCTTCGCCTCTGCGGCATACGCCTCTTCCCTGCTTCTGTCAAATGCCGAAAAATCCATTGCTTCCTCTCCTTTTTGAATCCGCTGTGCCAATGCGATCAGCTTCTCCGTCCGTTCCTTTTTGAGTTCCAAAAGCCGAATCTGCCCGCCGAGCGCTTCACGCTGCTTTTCGTCCGTCAGTTCGAGCAGCCGTGCGACGTCCTTCAGCGGGATCTCCAGCTCGCGCAGAAGCAGGATCCGCTGCAGCCGCTGCAGCGTCGCGCCGTCATACAGGCGATAGCCCGCCTCCGTGTGCGCGGTCGGCCGCAAAAGCCCGATGCGGTCGTAATACCGCAGCGTGCGGATCGTGACGCCGCTTAACGCACTGACCTCATGTACCGTTTTCATCGTTCTGTCCATGCCCCTATCATAAACGATGACGCAGGGAGAGTGTCAAGCACTTTTTTTCATGCGATTTTTCTGTATTTATGTAGGTTTGTCAATGATATGTGACAAAGTGAGGGAATGAAAAGAGCGTGTCCTTGGGCGAGTGCCAAAGTAGGGGTCGCATGGGGAAATTGTTGTACTGCCGCTGACGAACGGCGAGTTGGTTTTTGAAGTCGTCGAAGG